>JAYEMD010000165.1:0-30164 GCA_034717895.1 Campylobacterota bacterium
AAACTGCTTTTAAAATATGTTCAATCATTTGTGATTTTAATCTTTCTTTTGAAAAACCAACTTCGACACCAAGTCCATCTATATCAACTTTAATACCATCATAATCACAAATATTTTGAGTAAGTGTCAGTTCAACATCAAATTTTTTACTAAACTGTTGATTAAGTTTTGAAACTTCATCATCAGATAATTCAACGTTTGTGTGTATAACACCTTTGTAACTGTTATTAATAACAGCTAATTCATTTTCTAAATCTGATACAATATTTGGGATAACATTTAATCTGTTATTGTCCCCTAATAGTTTTATCAAATTTTTAGTAGCATCATTACACTGATCTACAAAAGATAATATTAATTCAACTTTTTTATCTTTGCTAACCTCTGTTGAAGTTATTATCGATAAAAATTTTTTGTCACCAAATGCAGTTGAAATAGACTTAAGCTCATTAAATATACTACTTAAACTCTCATTGTCTCTTTTGGACATTAAAGCTTTTACATACCTTTTTGCAACTAATTCAACCATCTAAGCAACCTTCTTTAAAATAATATTAGCTAATTCGTCTTGAGACAATGCAATATTTTCATCACTTAATAATTGGTTAAGAACATTCTCAACAACTTCTTTTTTAACTTTTCTACTCTCAAGTTCAACTTTTTCGTCAAAACTTTTTGAAAGATAAGCTATCTCCTGATCTACAGAAGCCTCTATTTTTTGCTTGATAGACTCAACGTCATTATTTGCAGATAAAACTAGCTCGTCTGCTACTTTTCTAGCATCTTCAATCTCCTGCTTAGCTTCAGAAACTTTTTGTTCTGAAGATTTAAGCATATCTTGAACTTTATCAAGTTCAGCTTGGATAGATTTAGTTCTCTCGCTAAAGAATTCTTTGATCCTATCTGCTAAAAGATAATATATGATAGCAATGAAGATAAAAAAGTTAACCGTTCTTTCTAATATATCTGTTTCTACATTCGTGTTAGCATCACTAGCAAATAATGCTAACGGTGCAGCAACAAATAAAGTAAATAAGATTTTTTTCATACAATCACCACCTTATATTGAGCTAATTTTAGCTTTTAGGCTCTCTTTAAACAGAGGCATTTGAGATACTAATGACTGCTCTAAAAGAACTTTTTCTTCATCTAAAGTTTTAACAAATTCATTGTATTTTGAGTCTGTTTTAACCTTAGCTTCCGCAAGCTTTGTATCTGCAGCAGATACCGCTTCTAGTCTAGCTTCTTCTCTAATTGACGCAGCTTCTTTTTTAGCTTGCGATATAATTGCTTTAGCTTCTTCAAGCATTCCATCTACATTTGCACCGTTGGCTTTGGCATTTTCAAGATCAGTTTTGATCTTGTCATCCCGTTCATCAACATGCTTTAATAAAGGCTTGTAAAGACAGCTATTTAATCTAGCAAGTACTAACAAAAATACTAACGCCGAACTAAGTAGCAATATTGGACTTATGTCTAACATTTGTTTCTCCATACAATTTTTACAGTTTAGTTACACTAAAACTTGCGCTAATTGTATCTAATGAAACCTATAATGTAAATTAAATAGTATTGGGTTTAATCTCTTTTATCTAAAAGTGCTACCAGTCTATCTATCTCTTCTTGAGAGTTTATCCTTATTTTAAGGTAGTTCTTGTCTCTTTTTATATTAAGGTTGTTTTCTTGTAACTGAACTGTTACTTTATCTAAATTTGAATAGTCTATATTATTTTTTTGATTAGAAGAAGTTATAACTTCTTTTTTTTCTTCTTTTGATTTGATCTTTTTTACTAAAGCTTCAGTTTCTCTGACACTTAACTTTTGTCCGATAATAGAATCAACAACTACCTTTTGCTCATCCTCTTCTAGTCCTAATATAACTTTTGCATGTCCTAAGGTAATTTTTGACGAACCAAGCATTTTTTGTGCATAGTTTGATAATGTTAATAATCTAACTATGTTAGTTATAGAGCTTCTGCTTTTTGATACAAGTTTTGCCAACTCATCATGAGTCATATCAAAATCATTTAAAAGTCCTGCATAAGAGTATGCTATTTCTATAATATTTAAGTCATCTCTTTGAATGTTTTCAATTAAAGCCAATTCTCTTAGTTTTTTCTTTTCAATATCAAGTACTACAGCTTTTATTCTTTCAGATCCGGCTAATTTAGAGGCTCTTAATCTTCTCTCTCCTGAAATTAATATATAGCCTTCATTACTTTTCATTACTACTACAGGTTGTAATAGTCCATGTTCTTTTATTGATTCAGATAGCTCGATTAATTTTTCTTCATTAAAGATCTTTCTTGGTTGATATGGATTTGGTTCTATTGAATTTATCTCTATCTCTTTGAGATTGTAATTTGTATTTTCATTATTCATATCATAGGCTGTTTCAATTTCACCTAAAAGTTCACCTAATCCTCTTCCTAATGCCATACCAACTCCCTTATAATATTGATTTTGCTAAATTTACATACGCTTTTGTTCCACTAGCACTTGGATCATAAAGCATTATAGGTTTACCGAAACTTGGACTCTCTGCAAGTTTTATATTTCTTGGAATAACTACATATGAAGAGTTATTGATCTTAAACAGTTTATTTTCAAAGTGTTTGGCAAGGTCTGCAAATACCTGTTTTGACAGATTATTCTGTCCGCTGTACATAGTTGGAAGAAATCCTTTTATCTCTAACTGTCTATTTATAGTCTGTCTTATCAGTTTTATTGTATTTAGTAATTGAGCCAGCCCCTCAAGTGCAAAAAATTCACACTGGATCGGGATAATTACAGAAGTTGCCGCACTTAATGTATTTATTGTAATAGGTCCTAAAGCAGGAGGAGAATCAATAATTATAAAGTCATAGTTCTCTTTTACCGTATCTATTTTTCTTTTCAAGACAAGTTCTCTGTCTTGGGTGTTTTTATAAAACTCTTTCTCTATCCCCACAAGTCCGATATTTGAAGGGGCAACACTTAGATTTTCAATCTCTTCAACTTCTAAGATGATATCATTTAGATCTTTTGTTCCAAGCATAACATGATATAAGTTATATTCGTAAGAGTCTCTATGAAAACCTAAACTTGTAGTTGCATTTGATTGAGGATCTGCATCTACTAATAAGACCTTCTTACCCTCTAGTGCTAGAGCTGCACTTAAATTTACAGCGGTAGTAGTCTTTCCTACACCACCTTTTTGATTTGCAATTGTAATAACTTGAGTCATCTTAAACTAAATACCTTTTTATTATTTATCTGTATTGAACCATCGCTGTTTATAACAGCTTCTTTTAAAGAGATTTTTTCCAAAGAATTGTTATTGTTAACAATTCCATTTTGATTATTTATTGTTGTTTTAAGCTCTTTGCTTTTTTCAAATTCTATCGAATATTTACTAAAAATATCCTTCCATGCTATTTTATTGGATATTACTTCAAAATACTCCTTAATTAACTTTTTAATTTCAATATCAATATCCAAATAACCGTATTGGTTAGAGACTTTATTTAAATTTATCCCAATACCGCAATATATTAGTTCTTTGGTCAGATTTGTAATAGTACCGCCTATTTTTTTATTGTCAATATAAAAATCGTTTGGCCATTTTACCCAGATCTTTGATCCATATTGCGATAAGATCTCTTTCAATATAAAACTAAAATATATTGATGCAGATTGCAATGGAAGATCAGTTGGAAGTTCTAAGCGTTTTAATACAAATGAGAAGAAAAGGTTACCCTCTTTTCCTTCCCATTTATTATCTCTACTTCCGATTCCGTTTGTTTGACACTGGGTAACTACGGATAATGGATGAGTGTAACCTTTTGTCTCTATATGATCTTTTAGAAATTTATGTGTAGAGTCTACACTGTTAAGAAAAACTATCTCCAATATTAAGCCTTTTACCTCTAATGTAATCTAATACATTCATCGGTTTTTTA
The DNA here is from genome assembly GCA_034717895.1 of Campylobacterota bacterium. Classification (GTDB taxonomy): domain Bacteria; phylum Campylobacterota; class Campylobacteria; order Campylobacterales; family Arcobacteraceae; genus JAIOSF01. The sequence continues at coordinate 3,942 of JAYEMD010000165.1, forward strand.
GATGCCGGTTGCACCTGTGTTATTTTAATAGATCCCTTTTTACAGCCTACTACAATATTATCTTTTTCTATGGCTGTTATTATACCCTCTTCATTCTTTGTATCTGCATCATTTAAAAAACACTCTTTAATTTTTAAAGAAGATTCAAGATAAATATCAGGCCAGCTTTTATATGCTCTATATTTATTATATAACGTAACTGCATCTTCAAAATCGACTTTTCCATTTATCTTTTCAACTTTTCCGCAATGGGAAACTAGTGATAAGTTTTGTTTTTTTTGTTTTATTTTATCTAGATTCTCTAAAGTTTCAATGGTGAGTTCTGCCGCTGCATCAGAAAGCTTCTCAAATAACTCTGCTACAACCGTATCTTCTTTTATTACTACATACTTTAATCCAAGTATATCACCGCTGTCTAGCCCCTCATCCATTAACATAGATGTAACACCGGTATATTTATCATCGTTTAAAAGTGACTGCTGTATTGGACTTGCTCCTCTGTATGCAGGAAGAAGTGAAGCATGAAGATTGATACATGGAGCAAGATTTAAAATATCTTTTGGCAATATCTGTCCATATGCCGCAACTATTATTACATCTGGATTTATCTCCTCTATAGTTTTAACTATAGCTTTCTCTTTAAGTGTTGAAGGCTGATATATTGGGGTACTTAATCCATTTTCTAAAATAAACTGCTTTGTATGCGGAGGTTTTAACTCTTGTTTTCTACCTACAGGCTTGTCAGGTTGTGTAAAAAGCGCACATATTTCATAGTCATTTTCTAATAATCTTTCTAAAATTACAGTAGCATAATCAGGTGTACCCATAAATACGATCTTTTTATTCTTCATTGTTATCCTTAATGATCATAACTTTTATAATAGCTATGATTTACTTCTAAAGAGTGTCCCTTTAGTGTGAACACCGTTTATTAAAAACTCTTTTGCATAAGAGAGGTCAAAACCGCTTGAAAGATACATCTGTTTTGAATGATTTATTAAAAAATCTGCTGCTTTTAATTTTGTAACTATCCCACCGGTTGCAAATTCTGTGTTTGCACTGTGTTTTGCTTCAAGTTGTGACTTATCGATAGATGTCACTATCTTCTGTAATTTAGCATCTTTATTTAGGTGCGGATTTTCATCATAATATCCGTCTATATCAGTAAGTATAGCCAATAGATCCCCACTGAAATAGTGTGAAATATACGCTGCAAGCTGATCATTATCGCCAAAGACAAGTTCATCTACGGCAGTTACGTCATTTTCATTTATAATTGGAACAACGTCGTTACTTAAAAGTGTATTTATAGCATCTTTTGCATGAGATAATCTTGTTTCATCATTAAAAATTGTTGCTTCTAGTAAAACCTGTGAACACACTATATCATACTTACTAAACTCATGTTGATACGTACCCATCAAAAGTGGTTGACCTATAGAAGCAAGTGCTTGTTTATTTGCAACCGTACTTTTATCCAGTTGCAGTAGAGTATACCCAGCAGCAACAGCACCTGAACTTATAAGTATAACCTCATATTTCTCTTTTAATGTTGAGATAAACTCAACTAGATTATCCAATCTTCTGTGTGCCAGCTTACCATCTTGGGTAAGAACAGCACTGCCAACTTTTAATACTAATCTTTGCATTTATCAAAGCCTACTAAATCATATAGTGCAAACTTGATACTTCTTATATTTTGTTGTGTAGCAGAAGAGATTGGAAGAACAAAGTAGGGTAAACTTTCATCATAATTATTATACGTTAATTCTTGTATAAAATATGATTTATCATCATCAAATGAGAATCTATTCTCTTTTGAAGTTTCCAAAGATATACCGCTTATAAAATCTTCCAACTTATCATTTAACTCTTCAGGCTGTATTGCATCTATTTTAGTAAGAGCAATGGCAAATTTTCTTGATGCAAGCTCTGTAGAAAACTTTGAAACTTCCTCTTGTAATACTCTAAACTGATCCAAAGGTTCTCTATAGTTTGCCATATCTATCATATATAAAAGTGTTTTGGTTCTTTCAATATGTTTTAGAAACTCCAGTCCAAGACCTCTACCCTCTGCTGCCCCGTCAATAATACCTGGAATATCAGCTGCTACAAACGAACTGTACTCGTTTACATCAACCACACCAAGATTTGGAGTAAGTGTAGTAAACTCATAGTTTGCAACTTGAGGTTTTGCATTTGATATTGTTGATATCAAAGTTGATTTTCCAACATTTGGATATCCAACCAAACCAACATCCGCAATAAGTTTAAGCTCTAGTCTTATATCTTTCTCTTCACCGACAAGACCTGGCTGTGCATATGAAGGTGTTTGGTTTCTTGAGTTTTTAAAGTGAAAGTTACCCATTCCACCTTTACCACCCTCTATGAATTTAACTTTTGATTTATCTTCTACAAGGTCTAAAAGTACCTCATCGGTTTCATTATCAATAACTTGCGTCCCCGGTGGTACTCTTAATATCAACGGTTCTGCTGTTTTTCCTGTTTTTCGTCTTCCTTGACCAGGTTGTCCATTGTCCGCATTCATTGAATGTCTACCTTTATAGAACGATAAAGTATCCGTATTGTTATCTACTTCAAAAACAATATCTCCGCCTTTACCGCCGTCACCACCGTCAGGTCCACCTTGAATAACAAACTTTTCTCTTCTAAAAGATACACAGCCTGCTCCGCCTTTTCCTGATTTAACTTTAAAATTTACACTATCTATAAACATTTTATTTCCTATTTTTTTTAAGTGTTAAGTATTAAAAATTCCTAAGAAACCATTAACACTTAGCACAGTTTTTATTATCATTCAGAGCACCTCTAAAATCCCTATGTTCATAGCTTAGATCTACCCTTAAAATAAACTAAAAAAGGGTATCAGGAAAATCCCCAATACCCTTTTAAGAACAAATTTAAAATAAAGTTCGATTACGAAGCGTAAACAGAAACTTTCTTTCTTTTTTTATCTTTTTGCTCAAATTTAACTACACCATCAATTAAAGAGTAGATTGTATGATCTTTACCTATACCAACATTAGCACCAACATGTACTTTTGTCCCTCTTTGTCTTAAAATAATGTTTCCGGCAACAACTTTTTCACCACCGTATTTTTTAACTCCTAGTCTTCTACCAGCTGAGTCTCTATTATTATTAGTACTACCTTGACCTTTCTTGTGAGCCATTTTCTATTCCTTATGCTGCTATTTTAGTAATTCTAACTTTAGTGAAGCTTCTTCTGAAACCTCTTTTTAGCTTACTATCTTTTCTTCTTCGTTTTTTGTAAATGATAACTTTCTTATCTCTACATTCAACGATAACCTCTGCTGTAACTTTAGCATTTGCAACTGAATCACCAGTTAATAATGCATCATCTTTATTTACAGCTACAACTGCAAATTCTACTGTCTCTTTTGGTGCTTGGCTTAATTTATCTACGTTTAAAATATCACCTTCTGATACTTTGTATTGCTTTCCACCAGCTTTGATAATTGCGTACATTAGCTTATCCTCTTAAAATTTATGAAGCGAATATTAACAAATTTATGTTTAAACTTTCTTTAAGTGATAAAGTTTAATGATAATCTGCAACTGTTGCTATGAAATCCATCTCTATCATAGCATTTTTAGGAAGTCCTGAAACCTCTATCGTACTTCTTACTGGCTTGTGATCCCCAAAGAACTCTGCCATCAGTACATTTACTACACCAAATTCATTCATATCTGTTAAGTAGATATTTAATTTAATGATATTTTCTATATTACTCTCATTATCTTCAAGTATAGCTTTAATATTGGCAAATACCTGTCTTGTCTGCTTTTTAATATCATTCTCACACATTTCACCATTTGCATTTAAAGCTATTTGACCTGAGCTATAGATCAATCCGTTAACTTTAACAGCCTGAGAGTAGGGTCCTATTGCAGCGGGTGCATTGTCTGTATGTAAAAATTCCATTACTTATCCTTAATTTTTTTGAAATTATACAATAGATAAATTAAAAATCAACTAACTTGTCCAGTTTTAATTTCTGTATTTTTTCCTGTAGTTCCCTTATAGACTTTATCTTTTTTTTAAAATTCAACTCATTATCCAACTTAATTCTTTGTAATTCTCTTTCATAATACGGTTTTGATAGTGCTATGATCTGTTTCTGTAAAGATTCTTTTGTGTGTTCTTTTAAATATTCATTTATACTAAGACCTAGCAGTGAGGGATCATTTTTATCAGTCATTAATAAATTAAATTCATTTATATGGGTTTGGAGCATTTGACTTTCTAAATTGTTTTTTACTATCTCATAAAACTCTTCATTATCCAATGCAGCTTTTAGTATACTAAGTTCCGCTATGTCTGTTTGAGTCAGATTTACATTATGAGTTCTTTGGTCCGGTTTGTGCTGTATCTGAACCAAACCTTCATTTATATTTAATTTTCTTGCAATTAAAGAGGCATACTCTTCTTGAAGTATTGGATTTAATGTTTTTAAATAATCATTTGACTCTTTTAGTGCTTCTTGTTTCTCTTGGGGATTTGATATATCTTTGCTTTTTATAATAAAATCCAAAACATAAGGTATAAATGGTGTTGGATTTAAAAACATCTCATTTAACTGATCAATTTTATTGTCATTAACCATATCAGCAGGGTCCATCCCCTCCTTAAATATTACAACACCCCCTTTAAAATCACCGTGACTTAAAAGTAAGCTTGCTTTATATGCCGCATTTAATCCAGCTTTATCACCGTCATAAGCAACTATTATCTTTGGGTCACCCCTTTTTAACAAAGGAAGATGCTCTTTTGTAAGTGCAGTTCCCAAAGTTGCCACACTATTTGTAAATCCTGCTTGGTGAAGCATTACAACATCCAAATAACCCTCTGTTACAATTACACTTTTTTGTTTATATATTGTTTCTTTTGCAAGATTATATCCATATAGAAGTCTTGATTTATTAAATAGTTTTGTTTGTGGGGAATTAACATATTTAGCATTGTGCCCGCTTATTGTACGCCCTCCGAATCCTACTATATTTCCTGTAATTGTATATATGGGAAAAGTTATACGCTCTATAAATCTGGCATATAATCCATTTTGACCGCTGTCTATGATACCGAACTCTTTAGCATCTGCAAGATTTAAAAAGTTTTTCTTCAGATATTCTACGGTGTCATTGGAGGTAGACGCATAACCTATCTCAAACTTCTCTATAGAAAAATCGGAGATACCTCTACTTTTTAAATATTGTAGTGCAGTTTCATTATGTACTAAAAGTTTTTGATAGTATTGATTTACTTTGTCTATTAAAGATGTATCTTGTTTTTTAAAATTATTGTCATATTCCAAAGAAACATTATACATCGATGCCAACTTCTCTATAGATTCAGGATATGAGAGCTTCTCATACTCCATAACGAACTTTATAGAGTCACCCCCTACTCCGCATCCAAAACAATGATATATCTGTTTTTGAGGGCTTACAACGAATGACGGTGTATCTTCACCGTGAAAAGGGCAGCAGGCTTTAAAGTTGCTACCTGCTTTTTTAAGTTCTAAAAATTGAGATATTACATCTACAACTTCCAGATGTGATTTTAAATTTTCTATGGATTGTTTAGTTATCATTAACGAATTATACCACTTTTACTTTTATTTGTTACACTATAGATAGTAAGATCATACTTATTGGCATAATATTGCAGCAATATTTTCTGTAAAGATGGTTCTATTGAAGGGGTAAACCAGGCATTATTGGATGTTGCTATTACAAAATTTGTATCTATATTATCATATATTATATCGGTCGTCGCCTCGTAACATATAGCATTTCTGAATTTTGTCCCTTTTATATTAAATGTTGTTGGACTTTCTGCCACCTCATAATCTTTTGCACCGTCATAAAACATATCATTTATCCAGTTTCTTATTTTTTCAGGCATCGGTACTGCCTCACCAAAAGGAACCAATACTACTTTATGTGCAACTTCCATTTTTCCCTTTTGGAACATATATGTAGAGTTGTAATATAATCCCTCCTTTTCATAAAGTGAACCTAACACGATAGATATATCATATGATCTTTGTATCAATCTGTTTTTTATCTCCCCGTTACTATTCAATACCAAAGGGAATGATGTCTCAGGAAATATTATAATCTCATATCCATTTGCAACAGCCTTATTTATATCTTGAAAGTTTTTCTCCACTATTTCACTTTTATATTCTATTTTCCATTTTTTATCTTGATCTATATTTGTTTCATTCATCAATATTTTTAAACCGCTATTTGTGTTTAATTTATTTGCTAGATTTGTACTATTATAATATATAAGTAACATTATTGGTATTATGTATGTAATTATTGCTATATTTAATTTCTCTTTTTGTTTTATAAAGATGAAAAATGCCGTTGTTGTAATAAAAACAAAGAACTCTATTTTTGAACTTCCAATATAGCTGTAAACAAAAGGTAGTTCAAATTTAAACCAGTTAAAACCGAAAGGTTCTAAAAAACTTAATAAAAAAATATATATTAATTTATAAAATATATTATTTAATAACCCTATTATATAAAACAATACGCCGTACACAACTCCTATACCGATAAGCACAGCAGGTATCAAATAGATAAGATCATAATATATAAAACTATAACCTATCCACCAAAACCACAATATTGAAGTTAAGAATCCTGTTAGGAACAACTCTTTTTTAGACAATACAAAAATATTGCAAAAAGCAATTATTATAAAGAGCGTATTTAATAAATAGCTTGTTAAATTTAAATACTCTAAATATATAAATAAAGATAGAAATAGTGCTGTTATTAATGATTTCAGTGTAAACATAGCGAAATTCTAGCATATTTTAAAAAAAAGTTAATAAAACATATAGTTTTTAAATTTTAATTAATATTAATTTTGTTAATATTTATCAAACATTTACACCTTAGGAGAAATAATTATGAACAAAGCTGAATTAATAGCACAAGTTGCAGATAAAGCAGGATTAACAAAAAAAGACGCTGGAGCTGCATTAGAAGCAACTTTAGAAACAATAACTGAAGCCCTAACTAAAGGGGACAGTGTTTCATTTATCGGTTTTGGTACATTTAGTACTTCAAAAAGAGCTGCAAGAGAAGGTATCAACCCATCTACTGGTGCAAAGATTCAAATCGCAGAATCAACTGTAGCTAAATTTAAAGTTGGTGCAAAATTAAAAGAAGCTGTTAAGTAATAATTTACAAGCTATAATTTAAAAAGGGGTAGAAGTTAAAACTTCTACCCCTTTTTTATGCTTGAAACTTATTTTAATAAGCTCCAAACTCTCCTTCACTCTCAAAGTCTCCATCTTCCTCTTTAAAATGAGGCAAGATATAATCTGTAGGAAGTTTAAACTCTTGATAAGCCGCTTCGAACTGCTCTTGTTCGGCACTTCTTTCACCTCTACCACGTGCCACAACTCTTAAAGGAACACCTTCAAAATCTATATTTTCTCTAATAAAATTAATAAGATATCTTTTATATGAGAAATGAAGCAGTCTTGGCTTATTCATAATTACGGCAATAGTAGGCGGATTTGCATCAAACTGTGTAGCAAAATAGATTCTAAGTCTATTTCCTGCAGGACTTGGCAGTGCATGTCTTCTTACTGCCTTTTCAATAGTTGCATTAAGTACTGAAGTTGAAACTCTTTTATGGTAGTTATCAAAAATATGAAGAATCTTCTCTTCAAGTTTAGAGATACTTCTTCCTGTTTTTGCTGAAACTGCAACAATAGGTGCATAATACAGGAACTTGAATCTTCCTCTTATCTCATCAGATATTTTTTCAAAAGTGTCCATATTTTCATCCCATTTATTTAAGACGATGATTGTTCCTAAACCAAACCTGTCAACAAGACCTGATATCTTTTCATCTTGATCACTTATAGGCTGTGAGGCATCCAATACTAATAATGCAACATTAGCCTGTGCAAGCATATCTTCTGTTCTCATTAAAGCATATTTTTCTATACCTACGATTTTCCCTCTTCTTCTTAAACCTGCCGTATCAACAAAAGTTATAGATTTATCTCCAACTTGATAAGTTTCATCAACAGGATCAATAGTAGTACCTGCTATTGGAGATACTACTGATCTCTCTTCGCCTATCAAAGCATTTAATATGGAACTTTTCCCAACATTTGGCTTTCCGATTATTGCAACTTTTATATGATTTGGATCAAATGGTTCTTTTTCCTCTTCTGCAGATACCTCAGATAGTTCTCTACTTGTTTTAGCATTTTCATCACTGGCTGGAGCTTCTAGCTCCTCTTTTGAAGGTGGAAGCTGTTCAAACAACCAATCAAAAAGTTTTTTTGTACCTCTGTTATGAGATACGGATATACCGAACATCTGATCGTCATTTATTCCAAACTCATAAAAATCCCATAGTCTCTCAAGCTCTCTGTCATTATCAATTTTATTTACAACCAATGCCAGATTTTTACCAAGTGCCTGCAGTTCATAAAAAAGATTTTTATCTTCTTCATCGGGAAGTTTTTTACCGTCAACCATATAAAGAATTATATCCGCTTCTTTGGCAGTCTCAATTGCTTTTCTTTTTACACTTTTAAAGATCTTGTACTCACTACCGTCTTCCATAATCTCATTTTTCGCTTTACTGATACCACCTGTGTCAAGCATCAAAGCATCTCTTCCGAATATCTCTATCTCTCTTCTTCTTACATCTCTTGTAGTTCCGGAAACATCACTCACAATCGCCACTTGCTTTCTTGCAAGTCTGTTAAAAAGTGAACTTTTCCCTACATTTGGCTGCCCTACTAAAGCTATTTTTACCATATTATTTTGACCTTCTTGTTTATCTTATCATTATTAGTTATCTTAATTATAAATCCTATTTTAACTAAAACTATATTAAAATCCCGATAATGGATAATATACAAGAAAAACAAAACATAAATCAAGCAGCAAAATATATGCTTATAGCCTCATTTTTATTCGCTTTTACAGGTGGATTTGCTAAAGAGTTAAGTAGTTATATGAGTTCTATAGAGATAGTATTCTTTAGAAATGTTACCGGAGTGATACTTATATTATTAGCAATATACAAATCACCTTTAAAACAAGTAGGGGGTAAACCCCTTTTACTATTTTTTAGAGGTTTTATCGGTTTTAGTGCACTTTTAATGTACTTTTACAATATTGCTCATATACCACTTGCAGAAGCTATCACTTTTAGTAAACTATCTCCCATATTTACTGCTTTGTTTTCATATATATTTTTAAAAGAGAATTTGAACCGCCTTGGATGGGGAGGTGTTTTTTTAGGATTCTTTGGGATTATGTTTATAACCGGATTTGACATAACTTCCCTTGACAAAACAGACTGGCTTGGGATATTAAGCGGGATTGGTGCTGGATTGGCATATACATCCATAAGGGAACTTAAAAAATATTACGACAATCGTGCAATAGTTTTGTCTTTTATGCTTATCGGTACAATTGGACCTGTAATATTATTAACAATAGGAGAATTTTATAGTAACAGTTCTATTGACTGGATAGTTGCAAAATTTGTAATGCCTACTGGGTTTACATGGTTTTTAATATTGGGTCTTGGGTTAAGTGCCACGCTTATGCAGATATATATGACCAAAGCATATTCCTTGGCTAAAGGGGGAATTATAGGTACTATTGGCTACTCAAATATAATATTTTCAATCATTATTGGTATGTTCTTAGGGGATAATTTTCCTGATAATATTGTACTATTCGGTATTGTGTTCATTATTTTAAGCGGTGTTTTAGTTACTAAAAAATAGTGGATTTTTAGTTACAATCCAAATATATTACTGCTTCAGTTTGTAACAACTTATATTTCACGGAAACAACTTTTTAAAAGCTTTAATAACAATTTATAAATTAATTTGTTAGAATCAAGGAAATTTATAATTTAATCTAATAAAGGAACAACAATATGAGTATTCCAATTCATAAATATGATGTAGTTATAGTTGGTGCAGGACTTGCAGGCTGTGCTGCGGCTAGAGAAGCTGCACATGCCGGGTTAAGTGTATGTGTACTAACTAAACTGCACCCTCTAAGATCACATTCAGGAGCTGCACAAGGTGGTATCAATGCTGCGCTAAGTGAAGAAGATAGTATAGAACTTCATGAATTTGACACTGTAAAAGGTAGTGACTACCTTGGTGACCAAGATGCTATTAAACTAATGTGTTCTAAAGCACCGGAGACTATCAGATGGGCAGAAAAAATGGGTGCTGTTTTTAGTAGAGATAAAGACGGTAAGATAGGTCAAAGACCTTTTGGCGGTCAATCATCTCCAAGAGCATGTTATGCAAAAGACCGAACAGGACTAACTCTGCTTCAAACAATTTATGAACAAGCACACAGAGACGGTGTAACATTCAAAGATGAATACTACGTATCTGATCTGCTATACAAAGATGGTAAAGTAAACGGTGTATTTGCTTATAATCTAGTAGATAGTGAACCTATGATCTTTAATGCAAGAGCAGTTATGTTTGCAACCGGTGGTTACGGAAGAGCTTTTAAGGTTAATTCTAATGCCCATGCAAATACAGGTGATGCACTTTCTATTGTTGCAAGACACGGTCTTCCTTTAGAAGATATGGAATTTGTACAATTCCATCCAACAGGGATTGCAGGATCTGGAGTACTTATCTCTGAAGCAGCAAGAGGAGAAGGTGGAAAACTTTTCAACTCTGAGGGTGAAAGATTTATGGAGAGATACGCTCCAAATAAACTTGAACTTGCTTCAAGAGATGTTGTTTCAAGAGCTATTACTCAAGAGATTTTAGAAGGTAGAGGTTGTGGTGAAGATAAAGATCACGTTATGATAGACCTTACACACCTTGGTGCAGATCTTATTATGGAAAGACTTCCGGAGCTTAGAGATCTTGCTATTACATTCCTAGGTCAAGATATGATTAAAGAGCCTATCTCTATTGCAGCAACGGCACACTACTCTATGGGTGGAATTCCGGTTGATATAGACGGACACGTAAGAATGAATACTAAAGAGCTTGTAGAAGGTTTCTATGCAGCCGGTGAGTGTTCATGTGTATCTGTACACGGAGCTAACAGACTAGGTGCAAACTCTGTACTTGAAGCTTTATTCTTTGGTAGACATGTTGGTGAAACTATAGTAAAAGATGTTAAAGAAGGTATTACTTTTAAATATGCTTCCCAAGAAGATGCAATATCAGCAATATCAAAACTTGATGATATCAGAAAATCTAACGGTAATGAAAGAGTTCCGCAATTAAGAGACGAACTTCAACAATCTATGACAGACAATGCAGGGGTATTTAGAACAGAGGTATCTCTTCTTAAACAAAAAGAGATTCTAAAAGAGCTGAAAGAAAGATTTAAAAATGTTAGAATAGACGATAAATCGGAAATCTACAACAGTGATCTTCAAGAAGCTGTAGAACTTGGACATATGATCGACTTTAGTTCATTTATTGTTGACGGTGCAATTTTAAGAAAAGAAAGCAGAGGTGCTCACTATAGAGAAGAGTACCAAACACGAGATGATGAAAACTTCCTAAAACACACTATGGCTTACATGGATAAAGATGGAAATATCACAACAGAATACATGGATGTCGTTTTAGGTAACTTTGAGCCTCAAGAGCGAACATACTAAGGAAGTAAAATGAGTATTGAAACAAAAAAATTAACATTTAAAGTATTTAGATTCAATAAAAATACAGATTATCTGCCGCATTATGATACTATTGAGATGGAAGTGAATAAAGATGAGTTAGTTCTTGATGTAATGAACAGAATCAAGTGGGAACATGATGGTAGTTTTACATACAGAAGAAGTTGTAGACACGGTATTTGTGGAAGCTGTGCCGTTAAAGTAAACCAAAAACCGACACTTGCATGTAAAGACAGAGTATTTGATCTTGTAGATATATTCGGAACAGAACTAGTTATTGAACCTCAAGATATCAAAAGAGCATACAAAGATATGGTTATAGATAAAGAAAACTTCTGGACAAAATACAACTCTGTACAGCCGTACTTGGTTGCAGATATTGAAGAGCATCCAGAGTTAGAAAATATCGTAAGTATTGAAGATGCGGAAAAACTTGAGGAAGCAGATTACTGTATTCAATGCGGTAACTGTTTCTATGCATGTTCTGCACTTGAAGTAAATCCTGAGTATGTAGGTCCTGCAGCACTAGTAAAAGCATGGAGATTTAACTCTGATGTTAGAGATACTGCAACAGAAAGCAGACTTGATAACTTACAACAAATCGGTAGCGGTATCTGGGATTGTGTTAAATGTAATGAATGTGCTGAAGCATGTCCAAAAGAACTTAACCCAATTGATAAGATCACTAAACTTCATCAACAAACTTTTGAAAAAGAGAAAGCACTTAACAATGTTGCAGTTAGACATGCAGTTGGATTTAAATGGTCTATTAAAAAACACGGTATACTTGACGAAGGTGAACTAGTAAGATACTCTGAAGGTAATATAGGTGTTATGAAACATGTTCCTGAAGCTATCGCAATGTTCAAAAGAGGTAAAATAGTAATGCCTTGGAACATGCCAAAATCTAAGAATTTAGATGAAATCAAAAAGCTTGTTGATATCTCGTCAACAGCTAAATTTTAGGAGTAAAGAATGGAAAAATTAAAATATGCTTTATACACAGGTTGTACTGCAAGAGAGTCTACTCCTGAACTTTTAAAATCAACTATGGCAATAGCTGATAAGCTTGGTATTGAACTTGTACTTTTAGATGAAGCTAGCTGTTGTGGAGCCAGCCATCTTCAAGACTTTGATGAAACTTTATCTTTGGTTTTAAATGCTAGAAATATCTGTTATGCTGAAAAACTTGGTTTAACTATGGTAACAATCTGTAATACTTGTCAGCTTAATACTGCTATGACAAAAGACAGACTAGACACTGACCCTGAACTAAAAGCAAAAGTAAATGAAAAACTCTCCGAAGTTGGCTTAGAGTACAAAGGTACAAGTGAAGTTAAGCATTTCTTATATGCACTTCAAGATGACTACGGGTACGATAAGATAGCTGATGCTGTAACTAGCCCTATCTCTGATGTTAATGTTGCATCTTTCTACGGATGTCATAATATAAGACCAAGCCACCTTCAAAATAAATCAAACGGTGGTGAAAACGCATATAAACCGGTATCATTAGATAACCTTGTAAAAGCTCTTGGGGGTAATGCCGTAGATTATGAATCTAAAAATAAATGTTGCGGTTTCCACGTTGAACTTCAAAACCCTGAAACAGCAAATAAGCTAAGCGGTAATGCCATGCTAGATGCTATAGATCAAAATGCAGATATGATTGTAACACCATGTCCTTTATGTCACCTAAGAATGGATGTACAACAACATAATATCTCTAAAGCAGTTGGAAGACCTGTTGATATCCCTGTATTGCATTTACCGCAAATGGTAGGTATTGCATTAGGTATTGATCCTCAAGATCTAGGATTACAACACAATGTAACCCAAACAGGATTAGATCTTTAAGATCTAATCTTGTGTTAATAAAAAAAGGTCTGGTTTAAAACCAAGCCTTTTTTTATTATAGATTTAATATTCTAAAATTTAAAATCTTGTCCCAAATAGTGTTCTTTAACTACACTATTGTTTTTTATCTCATCAGCTGTACCGCTAGCTAGTACAGCACCTGCTTTCATCACATAAGCCCTGTCGCAAATCTGTAAGGTTTCTCTCACATTATGATCAGTTATAAGTACCCCTATACCTCTGGCAGTTAATTGTTTAATAATGCTTTGAATATCTTTTACGGCAATAGGATCGACACCCGCAAACGGTTCATCTAAAAGTAAGAATCTAGGATTAGAAACCAAAGCACGTGCTATTTCTGTTCTACGTCTTTCCCCACCGCTTAAACTAACACCTTTTCTATGTCTAATAGGCTCAATATTAAAGACTTCTAAAAGCTCTTCTATCTTTTCAAATCTTTCTTTTTTATCATCAATAGAAACTTCAGCAGCAAGCATTAGATTCTCCTCCACTGTCAAGTCTTTAAAAATTGATGATTCCTGAGGTAAATAACCAATACCTCTTAAAGCTCTTTTATGCAAAGGTAAATGTGTTATATCATGATCATCAAAAACTATTTGACCGCCTGTTGGCTTAATAAGTCCACATATTATATAAAACGATGTTGTTTTACCTGCACCGTTTGGACCCAAAAGGCCAACTGTTTCACCACTATTTATATTTAAACTTATATCATGCAATATCTGTGTATTTTTAATTGTTTTAGATATACTGTTTACTTCTATTTTATGATTCAATTATATACTCTCTTTTATTTTCTAATTTATTGATCTTTACGGTTAACACATCAAAGCCGTATTCCTCTAGAATAGATTTAAGTTTATCATCACCCCATTCAACAAAATGAATCCCTTTATTTTCAAACTCTTCCAATAAACCCAAAGAGATAAATTCATTGAGTGTTTTATTATACATATCATAATGATAAATCTTCTCATCATACACGGTTTGAATAGAAAATGTGGGACTAGTAACATTATCTGATATATTCAAGCTTTTTATAAAGTGTTTGACTAAAGTAGTTTTACCGCTAGCAAGATCACCTTGAAGAAGTACAATAATATCTTTAGAATCGATAACTAATTTTAATTCATTGACAACTGTATCAATATTATCAGCATCTAGTTCAAATTTTTTTACCATTATAACTGGTTAGATACCTTTACTAGTTCTTCTAATTTCTTTATAGCAGTTCCTCTATTTATAGCATCTCTTGCCATCTCAACACCTTCTTCTGTTGAGTTTACCTTACCGTCAACCAATAAAGCAGCTGCAGTATTTAAAAGTACTATATCCCTTTTAGCACCTTTTATGGACCCATCTAAGATACCTTTGGTTATTTGAGCATTTTCTTGTGCAGTACCACCCTCTATCTCTTTTTTATCATAAAGATCAAAACCATACTCTCTTGGATCTAAAACAAACTCATTAACACTTCCTCTTTCAACGAAAGCACAATGTGTAACATCACTGATACTTATTTCATCCATACCATCGGCACTACTTACAACCATCGCTCTTTTTGTATTAAGTTGAGTTAAGGCATTAGCTATTTTAGGAATATACTCTTTACTAAATACACCAATTAGCTGTTTATGTACACTTGCCGGATTAGACAGAGGACCTAGTATATTAAATATAGTTCTATGATCTATACTTTTTCTTATTGACATAATATGTTTCATTGCTGGATGGTGATTTATAGCAAACATAAATACAAATCCAGTCTTTTTTAACATCTCAACTTGTTTTTGTATAGTTAAGGTAAGATTCACACCCAAAGCTTCTAACATATCGGCACTTCCACTGTTACTTGTTATACTTCTATTACCGTGTTTTGCCACATAGCAACCACAAGCAGATAATAAAATTGAAACAGTTGTAGATATATTAAAACTATTACTTTTATCACCGCCTGTACCGCAATTGTCAATTAACTTTTCTTGAAGAGATTGTTCTAAAACCAAAGGTATCATATGATCTCTCATTGCAGTTGCAGCTGCAGCGATCTCGTCAGATGTTTCACCCTTATTATAAAGATCTATTAAATACTCCCTTACAGTATCACTATCCATTCTATTTTCAAAAATATCATCAAATCTTAATCTAGCTTTATTAAACATTCCAACTCCAATACTCTATAGTTTCTCAACATACTCACCCTGCTTTGATTTGGGTGTTGATTTTGTAACAGGTATCTGTAATACTTTAAACCTGTCCGTATACTCAAGATATCTTATCTCTATTATATCACCAATTTTTATCTCTTTTGACTTTTTAACAGCGTTTCCACCCACATATACTACCTTGTGTGACAGCATATCTTCAGCAACCGTTCTTCTTTTTGTTATATTTACTGCATTTAGAAATTTATCTATTCTCATAAAACTAATTATATCTGATTTAATATTAAATAAAAAACACTCACTAAAAAAGATTAAAAACAGTAAATTGATAAAATAAAGAATAAAATAGGATGGGAAATGATGATAAAAAGAAATAAAAAAGCACCTTAAAAGTTGGCGGTGACCTACGTTTCCGTAAGGGGGACCCTGCACTATTATCGGCGATGAGAAGCTTGACTGCCAGGTTAGATATGGGGCTGGGTATTTCCTTCTCTATAACCACCAACATTTAAGATGCTTTAGTTAGTGAGTAGTATGTAGTTAGTAGTGCGTAGTACTAAACCATACTAATCAAGCAATGTTGATTATAAGGTTTATGTTCTGGTTGTTTTAGGGATAGGTTTTGTTGTGCCATTTATAATTGCATATATAACTATAAAACTATTTTTAAAGTTTTTAGAGAATTTTACATTTGTAGCATTTGGTATCTATAGAATTATATTCGCTCTTATACTGCTAATCTGGTTTATTTAGGACAACGGAAGCGTTATTATAAACCTGGCACCTTTTTCTCCGTTTTTAACACTGATTGTACCGTTAAAATGATCATTGATAATAGTTTTTGAGATATATAAACCTATACCTGTACCACTACTGGCGGTTTTTGTTGTAAAATACGGATCAAAAACTTTATCAATAATATCATCAGATATACCACCTGCATTGTCTTCAATATCTATAACCGCTCTGTTGTTTTTTAGATATGTTTTTATATTTATCTCTTTATTTTCAATCTCCCTTTGAGTTAAAACCTCTTTTGCATTTTTTAATATATTTATTAAAACTTGCATTAAATCATTTGGGTAGATCATAAAAGGTTCCAGTGACTGATGATTTTGAATTACTTTTACAGAATGGGCTTCTAAACTTTTACCCATAAGCTCCAATGTATCGATAACTGTTTTTTTAAGTTCATATAAAATCTTCTCTTTATTTGGCTTAAAGAAGTCTCTAAAATCATCAATAGTGGAAGCTAAATGCTGCACTTGTACCCCCATCTGATCCAGATTTTCATCTAAGCTCTCTATCTGCAGATCATCTAACGCTATATCAGCTTTAATATTATTTACAAACATTGATAATACTGCTAATGGCTGTTTCCATTGATGTGCTATCATACTTATCATATCACCCATAGCCGCACTTCTTGACTGTACAATAAGCATCTTATCTTTCTCTTTTATATCATCTTCCAGCTTTTTTCTTTCAGTTATATCTCTAAATATAACAACAGCACCATAACCGTTTAATAATATAGGTGAACTGGTATATTCCACAAGAATCGCCTGTCCATCTTTTTTAAAAAACTGATCCTCATAAACAATTTTTTGTTTATTATACTTTAAAGTTTCGTATATGGGACATTCAGCTAAAGGATAATGTGATCCATCTAGTTTAGTATGGTGAATTAGATCATGTTTGTTTCCATATAGTAGTTCACTCTCTTCATACCCTAACAGTTCACAAGCTTTATTATTAACAAAATATATTAACCCCTCATTATTTATACCAAATATACCATCACCTGCAGAATCCAATAATAACTCATTTTGTTTACTTAATAATTCTGCTTTTTGTTTCTCCTCCATCAATTGTGATGTTCTTTGTTGAACTAAATCTTCCAAGTTTACATTTAAAATTTCCAACTCTTTTTGAGCTATTAAAAGTTCCGTGTTTTTTAAATAAGCACTCTCATAACTTGAAAGCAATAGGTCCAGCAGCTGCATCCTGTCAGATGTTATAAGATGATCTTTCCCGTCAAATAATATCCTTATACCAAAATCCAGCTTTTCAGTTTTTCTCCTTTGGGTATTGATCAACAACTCTTTTACTACAGAAAAAAACTTATTTGGATCAATAGGTTTTGTAATAAATTTATTTGCTCCAACCTCAATACTTTTAATAATATCACTTGGATCGCTTAATGATGTTAACAGGATGATTGGAATAGCTTTTAATTTTGGATTTTCCCTTATATTTTTACACAATTCATATCCATCCATATTTGGCATCACAATATCACTGATTATTACTGAAGCAGAATAGCTTTTAAGAATTTCAAGAGCTATTACCCCGTCACCTGCAACTTTTACCTCAACACCTTCATTTTCTAAATAATACTTAAGTGCTTCAGCCTGAGTGGGGCTATCTTCAACTACCAAAATTGATATTTTCTCTTTTTCTATGATTTCATCATTGATATTATCCATCTGTCACTCCTTTTGTGCTATCTGCAATAGTTATTAAAAGTTCAACTATTTTTTCAGGGTTCAGTTCATGAACAGATGCACCGTTTTTAATAGCAGCACCCGGCATCCCAAAAACTATCGAACTCTCTTTATCTTGAACAATAGTTAAAGCACCTGCATCTTTTAACTCTTTCATCTTATCAACACCGTCTTTCCCCATCCCTGACAATATAATAGCAATTGTATCTTTTTGATAAGATTTTAAAGCAGAATCAAAAAGTGCAGTGACTGTCGGTTGATTAAACTCTTTTTTATCTTTTGGTATAAGCTTTATATTACCGCAATTATCAATAAGCATATCATTATTATCAGGAGCTATATAAACACAACCCCCTTTTGCTTTTTCTTGATTATTTGCAATAGAAACATTTAAATTTGAAATACTGTTTAACCAATCTGCAAAAGTCTCACTAAATCCGATTGACATATGTTGTACCACTAAAACAGGAAATGGAAACGAAGGGGGTAAACCGCAAATAATTTTTTGTAATGCCGGTGGTCCCCCTGCTGATGAACCTATCACTACTACTTTATATTCGTTTAAGTATCCATTACCAAATATATTTTTAGAGATCAAAGAGCCCTTTTCCTTTTTATCCCTTTTATTTCTTCTGACAACTTTTATCTCAGATACTAACTTTACCGTATTTATAAGATTATCAGCTGCTACTTCAAATAATGGATCTGCAACTCCAGGAGGCTTATTTATAGCCATTACGATTCCAAGTTCCATACTTTTCACTGTCTTTTTTACATCCTCCAACCTCCAAGTAGCTGACATAAGTATGATAGGAATTGCATATTTCTTCAAAATTATTTTTGATGCCTCATAACCGTTTAGATTTGGCATATTTATATCCATTAAAATAATATCAGGTTTTTTATCATCTAATATTTTTATAGCCTCTAAACCATCAGTTGCACTACCCATTATAGATATTTGTGAATCTTTTTCCAGGATATAAGTTATAAGCTCCCTTTGTACTGCGGTATCTTCTACGAGCAATACCTTGATTGTTTTTAAATCATCCATTCGATTGTCTCCAATAAATTATTTTGATCAAAATCACTTTTAATAAGATAGGCATTTGCACCAACCTCTAATCCTTTTTGTTTATCCTCTAATGAATCTAATGCCGTTACTAAAATTATAGGTAACTCTTCAAACTGTTTATCTGATCTTACCTTTGAAGTTAGTTCAAAACCATCCATATTTGGCATATTAATATCCGACACAACTAGATCTATATGGTTTTCCATAAGCTTTAATGTAGCATCTACACCATCTACAGCCGTAATTACGCTATATCCTGACATTTGTAAAATATTTTTTAACAAAGTTCTGGTTGTCATAGAATCTTCAACTACTAAAATAGTTTTTATTTTATCAGGTTCTTTGTGGGACACCTCTTTTAAATTCACATTTTTTGTATCCCTTAAACTTAAAAAAAGATCCGAAACATTTAAAATAAAAGCTACCTCCCCATTGGTAAGAATTGTACTGGCTGCAATATTTTTCACCCTTTTTAACTGCTTTCCTAGATTTTTCATTAAAATCTCTTGTTCACAAACAACCTCGTCCACAAAAAGTGCAATTTTACTGTTTGATGATTCCATAATAATTATAGGGATCTTTTTATTATCAAGATCATCAGCTTCTATTTTTAGAATATTTGATAAATAGTGTAGCGGAAGAATCTGATCTTGCACAGTTACAACCTCCCTGTTTTCAATAAGTTTTATACTTTTTTTCTCTATATGGGTCACATGTGATACAGAAGATGCTGGTATTATAAAATAATCTTTACCGACCCTAACCAGGATTCCCCGGTATGTTGCAATCAAAAGTGGTAAAACGATACCAAAAACAGTTCCTCCCCTTTCTAGACTTTTAACATAAACACTGCCTCCGAGTTTTAAAGCTTTCTCCTCAACAATGGCCAAACCTATACCCCTGCCTGATAGATCTGTAACCATCTCATTGGTTGTAACCCCTGAACTAAAAACAAGTTTAAGAATATCATCATCACTTAATTGTGTAATATCTCCTTGAATATCGATCCCTTTTTTAACAGCGCTCTGTTTTACTTTTTCTATATCAATTCCGGCACCATCATCAATAACTTTAATTTCAACCTTTCCATTTTGTAAAGTTTGAATAAAAATATCTATTTTACCCCTCTCCTTTTTCCCGTTTTTGACTCTTTGTTTCGGTGTTTCAATCCCATGGTCAACTGCATTTCTAAGAAGATGGATAAAAGGATCTCTCATCTCGTCAAGAATCCTCCTGTCTATCTCTATCTCGGCCCCATTATAAGAAAAATCAACAAATTTCCCCTGCTCTGTTGCCAGGTCATAAACAATTTTTGGAAAGCTATCCATTAATGAAGAGAACGGAAACATTAAAAGCTTTTTACCCTCAGTGAGGAGATTATCTATCATTCTTGAGATTGTACGCTCATCATTTTTTAAACCCCTTAAGGTATATTCTAAGTTATGATGAATTTGTTTGTAAGAATCCAGACTCTCTTTTAACTCCTCACTCTCGGTGATCTTTGATAGAGTATTTTCTTTTTCAAGATTCTCAAATAACTTTTTAGTATATCTTGTAAATATTGAACTATTTGTACGTGCTTGCTCTATCTGTCTCTCAAAAGCGAGTTTTACAAAAAGAAACTCCTCCATATATCTTATGATATTAATTAACTTATCAACTGAAACTTTTGTTTTTTCAGTAGATTTCACTGTTTTAGCTGTTTTTGCTTTATCCCTGTCTTTAAAAACAATACTTTGACCAACCTCCTGTTTATCTAGTATTTCATCTTGTTTTACCACGTCAGCTGCATCTGCTTTTAAACCTCTCTCTTTAATAGAGGTTTTTTGCATATTTGCATAAAGCAATTTTATATCATTTAACTGCTTTTTCACATCCGATACATAATCTTTCTCATCATATTCAATTAAATTTTCAAGTAATTCAAGTGTTTCATGTAAAACTTTAAAAAAAGGTTGTTCCAATACAATACCCTCTTTTTTCAATAATGAAAAAACTGTTTCTATCTCTTTACAGATCAGCTCGATATACTCTTTAGATACTGATCTTGATGCCCCTTTTAAACTATGTGATTCCCTAAATGCCTGTTCAATTAATTCATATTTTTTTAATTGATCATTCTCTTTTTCCAATTCAATTAATAAAGAACCAAGAGTTTCAATATGCTCCCTAGCCTCCTCTTGAAAAGTTTCAACTAAATGGGTCATAAATTTTTCATCAAAATCTGACATTTTATTCCACCTTTAACTCTTAATAGTGTTTGTATCAATATATTGACCGCTAATCGTTTTAAGTTTATGGCTAAGCTCACTTAAACTGTTTACAGCAGATTCAACTTGTTGAATCGATTCTAAATTTTGAGCATTAGACTCTTTAATATTATTCATCGCATCTGATATTTGTACCATTCCCGACTGTCCCTGTTCGCTTGATAATGATATTTGGTATGATGAATTTGCGGCCTCTTCTATACTTTTTGTCAGTATCACAAAAGAATCTTCAACTTTTTTAGCTTGAAGCATACCATCATTTACAGAGTTACTCCCTTTTTCTGCTATCATCACCAATGAGCTTGTAGCTTTTTGGATATCTGTTAATATCTTTTGAACTTTCGTCGTCCCCTCTTTTGATTGCTCTGCTAAACTTTTTAATTCCTGGGCAACAACCGAAAATCCTTTCCCCTGTTCACCTGCTTTTACAGCTTCAATAGCAGCATTTACCGATAATATATTTGTTTGATTGGCAATATCCTCAACTGCGGTAATAATTTCCCCTACAGCTTGACTCTGTTCGCTTAACTCTATAATCTTTTGAGCAATATTATCCATACTCTCCTGTATCTTTTGAAGAGCATCCATATTTTCCTTGAATGATTTTCTCCCCATAGTCGAATCTAGTTTAGCTTGTTTTGTACTTTCAACAACATGCTTTGCTTTTTCATAATTTAATTGTGAAGTTTGTCTAACCTCTTCAGATGTTGTGCTTGTTTCCATAACCGCACTTGATGTTTCCGAGGCACTTGATGAGAGTTCGGAGGTGGTTGCAAGTATTTGAGATACTGAAGCTGTTAATACATTAATACCCTCAACTAGATCGGAGATCATATTTTTTAAATTATTCACCATATTATCTACTGAATTAGCCAAAATATCTTCAGATGAAGATTTAATCACCTCAATACTTAAATCTCCGGTTCCTATTTTATTAATAGAATCAGATATATTTTGTATATAGATATTCATCTGCCTAAATGAATCTGCAAGTTCCCCTATCTCATCAGTTGATCTAAAATCTATCTCTTGAGTTAGATCTCCTTTTGCAATAGCTTTTGATATATCTGAAATAGTTGATATGGGATGGGAAATAGTTGAATTAATATAATATATTATACCCAATATTAAAACTATGAAAAAAACAGAGACAATAATATATGTGGTTTGAATATTTTCAATTACCTCAATATCCATCTTATTTAATTCACCCCTTATCTCATTTACATTAATCAGTAAAGGTTCATAAGCTTTTAAAAGTTCGTTAAATTCATTTTTTTCCATCTCACTATAGAGCGTTTCTGCTTTTTCAAACTCACCTTTTTTAACTAAATTTATAATTCCACCCCAGGCTTGATGTAACCGTTGATGTGGCTTTTGGAGTGCTTCAAAAGATAATTTCAATCGATCATCTATAGAGTCTTTCTTCTCTTCATACCATTTTGTAAATATACATTTACGATAATCAGCTTCAATACCTTCAATTGAGCTTATATTTTGATATATAAAATATTGCAACTTTGACATATTTTTATAATGTAAGACCAACATCTCTTCAATATTTTTCAACTCCTGCTGCTCTTGTTTTGTTATTTCAATTATTTCAACTTTTTGATAAGTATATAAACCTACTGCAAATACTATAGAAAAAATAAATACCATTATTGCCAAAAACTTTCTACTAATTGTCCACTTCATCTTTACCCCTTTAATTAATATTCTCATCCACTAAAATTGATTTATTATCTAAAATTTTAGCAATATTTAATACTACAGTTCTATCAAGTAATACACCGCTTAAAAACTCTTTTTTTTCAATCGGAAGCATTTTGGGCGGCTCAAGTATCTCACTCACTTTTATCTTTTTTTCACCGATTATCTTATCAATCACAATCCCAAAATCAACCTTACCGTTACCGACCATTATAATTTTATCAGACTTAAGCTCATTAGATATCTCCATACCCAAAATATCTCTTAGGTCATTGATGGAAAATATTTGACCTCTTAGATTTATAACCCCGATTATAAAAGATGGAGTACAAGGTACTTTTGTAATTGATTTATAACGGTAAACTTCAAAAACATAAGAAGCCTCAATGGCATAATTCTGCCCATCTAATATAAACAGCACCATATCTTCACTTTTTGTATCATCTTCTTTCTTAAGTAGCTTGGAGACCTTTTCTGCTCTGGCTTTTAAAACAATACTATCTGACATAACTTTCACCTCCCCCGCTTCCTGTTATTTGGGATCATTTGCAATAGATATCCTGCAGTTAGACCCTCTGAATATTTTACGATAGCTGCAGGATCCAATGATTTTAGAAGCTTATATGCTTTGGTGTAATATCGCTCTGCATCTTTAGCTCTATTTAAAGTTTGAAGCAAACTTCCAAATGCAATATATGCAACAATAAACTCTTGATCCAGATATAATGTATATTTAAAAGCCTCTATAGCTTTTGTATATTCACCAATCTCACATAATAGCAACCCATATATATAATACAGTTCAGATATATTTTTATTATTTTCAAGTAATATCTCACACTCATCTAATGCCTTTCTAAAATCCCCCCTATTTGCAAGAGTTTTAATTTTATTCAGGACGTTTTCAGTATTATTTATCTCTTCTTTTGTTGATATATCAGTTTTATCTACAGTTTTATCCGCAATAACCACTGGTTCATCATCTTTATTTTCATAAAAATCAACTTGCACCTCTTCTCTGGTATCGATTCTCTTTTTTTGGTAAAATGTACCTTTTTTGAAATTTGTCACATTAAATCTGTTAAGAGTTTCAACCGAAGCCTCTGCAGGTGCAATAATTAAATAGCCCTCATCAGCTAAACAATCATAAAATTTATTTACAATATCTTCTGATTTTTTTTGATCAAAATATATCATAACATTACGACATAGAATAATATCAATAGATTTTGTATTGAATAAAAAATCTGAAAATATATCTTCAACTAGATTTTGCTTTTTAAATACCACAAGCTCTTTTACGTTTGAGATTATCTTGAAATGTTTATCTTCTTCTATAAAGTAGTTCTCTTTAACCCATTTGGGAGTATCTCTAAGTGACCAAAGTGTATATATTCCTTTTTTGGCTTTTTGTAAATTTTCCGGATTTATATCTGTTGCTAGGATACGTATATTCCAACTCTTAATATCAGGAATAAGTTTGTGAAGTAATATAGATATAGAGTACGGTTCCTCACCACAGCTGCATCCAGCCGACCAGATTCTTAAATACTTTTCTCCGCTTTTAGCTCGCTTTGAAATTAATTTTTTTAATATATCGTTTTCTAAAGTCTCAAAACACCTTAAATCACGAAAAAAATAGCTCTCGTTAATTAGAAAATGTTTTGAAATAATATCAAGAGTATTTGAACTAGGTGAGTCTGTGATTTTAGAAATGCATTCATCAACACTTTTAAACTTTAATTCATAACAAATCTTCTTTAATTTTCTTTCTATATTAAGCTCATTCTCCCCTTTTAAAGAGATACCAAAATACAAGATCATAAAATCTTTAAATTTTGAATGGGGAAATTGATACCTACTCATAATTTAGTCCATTTTCTTCAATATGTTTTTTTAGACCAACTAACATATCATTGTCAAAAAGCTTATCTATATCTAAAACAGGCAGCATTCTATCTTTATATGGTATAACACCCTCTATAAAATGCAGCTCTTCATATATCTCTTTTGCAAAGCTTTCATCTTTTTTGTAAGATTCAAAAACAGTATTAATCTCATTTACCCATAATGCTGCTAACTGATTATTGTGTTTTATAATAATGAATTTATCGTTTAGATCTATTGATTGTTCTTTTGAGAAAAGTATATATTTAAGTTTTAAAACAGGTATTATTGAGCCATGGAAATTAATAACACCGGCAATTTTTTTAATTTCATTTGGAAGTGGTGTAATTTCAACAATCTGTATAACCTGCTCAACTACTACAGAATCTATAGCATATTCAACACCATCTATTGAAAATAAAATAAAGGAAATAGTTTCAAGACTTTTATCACTCATAGATCACTCCTCTACTTGAACATTAAAACAAACTTACAACTATGTTTTACTATAACCACAATAAACAAAAACTATTCTTTAGAAAAAACTGATGACCAGACACATAAGGAGTATTCTCTACATTGCTAGATACAACTACACTCATCCTGTCATCATCAACTTTCATTATAAAAGAGGCATTAACATCCATCTTTTTAATAATTAGATCAACAATTCTCTGCCATTTTACCCTTATCTTGGGACTAATTCTTGGCTTCATAGATATTTTCATAAGATATCCTAATATTTACATATAAATTAATTATAACATTATAATAGAAAAAAGTGTTAAAATAGTAAATAAGTACAAAAGAATAAAAAAGAAAGAATAAAAATAGTAAATATAAATTTATTAAAGTTAAGAAATAAAAAGATTGTAAAAAAAGCAAATAAAAAAAGCACCTTAAAAGTTGGCGGCGACCTACGTTTCCACAGGGGGACCCTGCAGTATTATCGGCGATGAGAAGCTTGACTGCCAGGTTCGATATGGGGCTGGGTATTTCCTTCTC
>JAYEMD010000166.1:0-7797 GCA_034717895.1 Campylobacterota bacterium
AAAAAAAGTGATATGTATAATGCAAAACTAATGATATCAAAATGATTTATTGGAGATAAGATGAGAAAAAATTTAAAATTTATTGGGAAATTGGTAATGATAGAATTCTATTTCAGGATTTGGGATAACGGTTTATTATTAAATGGAGCAGTTTTTACGATTAATATTTAATCTATATGCTGTAGTCCCAGAATTTCCATTAATCTTTTCTTTTTTAGGAAAATTATTAAATAAAATATGATACATAAGTATTAATAAGAGTGTACTTAAATTATTTAATATATTATTTTATTACTACTGATAGTTCAATTAGATAAATAAAAGAATTTAATCTAAAAAAATCAAAATGACACTTTTTTATCACTTTTTATTAATACAATATTGCATGTTATACTTAAAACTAAATCTTTATATCTAATTAAGGTAGGATTTTTTTTATAGATATGTATAATGAATTTGTCACAAATTAAATAATAGGAGAGTGTTATGGCTGTTGAATATTATACTCCTGGAGTATATGTAGAAGAGATTCCAAGTGGTTCTAAACCTATGACTGCGGCACCGACGAATATTGTCGGTTTTATTGGTGAAACAAGAAGCGGTGAGTTAAACAAGCCGATTATGGTAACATCTTGGGAGCAGTATTTTAATACGTTTATTGGATACAATATCGTAGATAAAGTAACCCCAAGAGGTACTGTAGAAAAGGACCTTGACGGTAATGTAGTGAAAGTGGAAGTTCCTTTTGATAAAGTTTCTGATCTTGACTGGGGAGTTTATACTTTTTTTGCAAACGGTGGCTCTAAATGTTATGTTGTAAGTGTAAAGAACTTAGAGGATAACAGTGAAAAGATCAAAAAACTAAAAGAGGATTTGGCAAAAGCTGAAGCTGAAGCTGAAAAAGCAAAAGATAAAGGTGCAGCAAATAAAAAGGTATCAGATCTTAAAAAAGAGATCGAAACCGCATCATCTTCATCTTCTGAAATATCTAAAGAGATCATTGGAAACGATGGTGGACCAAACAAAAGAAGCGGTATATCATGCTTTAAAGATATCGGTGAGATAGCTATACTGGTTGCTCCCGGTGTAACGAAAGCTGCTGTACAGCAAGAGTTGTTGGCTTATGCGGAAGCTGCCGGGATCTTTACGATACTAGATGCTCCAAAAAGTTTAGATGATTTAAAAGATTATGGATTGTCTACGGACCTAAACGGTTTATCCGGACTAAGTGCAAAATGTGCTTCTAAGCAGTCTGCTGTTTATTTCCCATGGATAAATGTATATGACGCAGCTGCAGATGCTGATAAAGCTATTGCTCCAAGTGGTGCTATGGCAGGTGTTTATGCTAGAGTTGATAATGCAAGAGGTGTTCATAAAGCACCGGCAAATGAAGCTGTTAGGTTAGCTACTAGTCTTACATATAGTCTAAGTGATACAGAACAAGAATCATTGAATATGAACGGTATTAATATTATAAGAGATTTCTCAGACAGCGGTATTACCGTATGGGGTGCTAGAACTACCGTATCTATGATAGATGCTGAGTGGAGATATATCAATGTAAGAAGACTTTTCAATATGATAGAAAAGACTTTAAACGATAATACTAAATGGGCGGTATTTGAGCCGAATGATTCTAAACTTTGGGGTGCATTAACAAGAAACACAAAAGCTTTCTTAATGAGACTGCATAATGCAGGAGCATTTGCAGGAACAAGCCCTGATCAAAGTTTCTTTGTTAAATGTGACGGTTCTACTAACCCACAGGAAAATGTTGATGCCGGTATCGTTACGATTGAAATAGGTGTTGCACCTGTTAAACCTGCAGAATTTATAGTGTTCAAGATTTCTCAAAAAGCTCCTAACGAGTAATTTAGATTAGAATAACTAGAGATAAGAAAAAACGGAAGAAAGGATTAATAAATGGCACAAGATGGTGAAAGAAGAGATCCGTATGCTGGATTTAATTTTAGAATGGAAATTGACGGTGTAGAAGTTGCAGGGTTTAAAGAGATCAATGGCTTGGAGATGACAACGGAAGTTATAGAATACGCTGAAGGTGACGATGAAAATACATGGATTCATAAAATCCCGGGTAGAACAAATTTTGCTAATATTACTTGTAAAAGAGGTATTGTAGAGGGGGTTGATCTGTGGGATTGGTGTAATAGTATCAATGATTATCCAAGAGAGATTGAAAGAAAAAGTATCACGATTAATCTGTTGGATAATGATGGTGAACCGCAAAAAACTTATACATTATATGAAGCATGGCCTTGTAGATATACTGTAGATACTTTTGATGCCACATCTGATGATCTTGCAATGGAAGAGATTGAATTTGTGTATGAGAACTTAGAATTAGAAGATTAATATTTAAAAAGGTAGACTATGTACAGTCTATCTTTTTTAGATTGTATACAAAAAATATTAGGAGTTAGAATAGATGTTTAAAACTGAATTTGAATTCGTATTACCGAAAGGTTATGTAGATAAAGAGGGTAATCTTCATAAAAAAGGTGTTATGAGATTGGCAACTGCAAAAGATGAAATTGCACCTTTGCAGGATCATAGAGTAAGAAACAATGAATCATATATGATAATTATCTTGTTAGCAAGAGTAATAGAACAGCTAGGTGATCTTAAAAATATAGATACGGGAACAATAGAGAAGCTTTTTTCTGTTGATTTGGATTATCTTCAAAGATTTTACCAAAAAATAAATTCTGAAGAGAGTACAGATGTGAATATTACTTGTCCACACTGTGAAACTAAGTTTACGATGTCTTTAAATGAGGTTTTGTACGTAGAGTGATAAGTGTATATCCCATGAAGAATCTTCGAGAGGAGCTTTCTTTTATAGCTTATCACTTTCATTGGGATAAAGAAAAAATTCTTGACATGACTCATAAAGAGAGGAAAGATTGGGCAAAAGAGATTTCTAAAATAAACGATAAAATAAATAAGGGTGATTAGCGTGAATAATATGACTCCTGGTGTCTTTATCAGGCACAATAAAAGTATAAATGAAAATTCTCAAGAAGAGTTTTCTGTATTGTTTTTGACTTTCTCTAACTGTGGGTTCTCTAAGCAGCTTATTGCTTTAGATAGTTTTACTCAAGTTTTGGAATATGGGTTTTTAAAACAGAATGAGTTTCTTTATAAAGCTATTGATGTATATTTTTCCAATAAAGGGAAGAAATTATATATTTTAAATTTTCCTATTGAAGATGAAAACTATTTTAATATTTTAGAGTTTGATAATTTTATTAGTAGAAATTGTGATAATTTAGTTGATTTGGAGATTATGCTTGCTTTGGACCTGTATGATCCAAAAATATATAAAAATATATTATCTCAAAGGACTATTGTATCTATACAGAGGTCTATTAATAAATATTGTGAAACAAACAGTCGTTTGTCAATTAGTGATATATGTGAAGATTTTGAAGAACAATATTTTGATATGTTGGGTGAAACACTGATCTATTATCCTTGGATAAAAGATAAAACTTCAACCTTGTTACCCCCTTCTGTTTATGCAGCTGCTTTATTTTCAAAATATGCACATGAGAATAAATTTGCTACATCTATTGCAAATAAAGAGATATTAAATGCTGTTGATATTCAAAGAGATCTTAGTGACTATGAAAAGCAAGATCTTATATCACACCGGGTTAATCCTGTAGTTTTTATACCGCATCAAGGTGTACGAATATGGGGCACGAAAACATTTGACTCAAATGTAGATACTACTAATGAATTAAGGGTTTATAAATATATAAAAAGAAATCTTTACCAAATAGCAAAAGTATATATTTTTGAGCCAAATAATAAAAATCTTGAAAGTAGAGTTCTAATGGAAGTACGGGGCTTTTTATTTGATCTTTGGGATAAAGGCTTTTTAGCAGGTTCTTCAAGTGATGAGGCGTATAGTGTAACTACTGATATAGACGATATAAATAAACGTGAAAATATATTAAGTATAAAAGTAGCCGTAGCATTGATAAAACCGTTGGAGTTTATTTTAATAGAATTAAACAAAGTGGCACAAGACGGTACACAGTCAACGTTAAGTATTCAATAAAATATGTTAAAGGTATCAGATGTCTAATAAAGAAAAGTATAAACATAAAGGAACTAATAATAGCTTTGTAAATTATAAGTACAAAATAGAGATAAAAGGTATTGAAAGTATGGCATTTAGTGAGATGAGTGAATTGTCAAATGAAACTGATGTATTTCCATACAAAGAGGGTGGAAGAAACGGTTATGTACATAAGTTCCCTGAACATACCGAGTATACAAATATAGAACTAAAACACGGAATGGGATTGGATGATGATATATATAAGTGGCGAAATCAGGTGATAAGCGGAGAGCTTGATGCTGCAAAAAGAAACGGAACTATAAAGCTGTATAACAATGAAGGGGAAGATGAAACAGATTGTGTCTGGAGTTTTTATAATGCCTGGCCTTCTAAATTATCGGTGAGTTCTTTGGATGCAAAGAGCAACGGAGAAGTTATTATTGAAAGTGTAGAACTTGTAGTAGAAAGATTTGAAAGACAGTAGATATGAATATAAATCAAAATCTCATAAAACGTTTAAAGAAATTCAAACCAAAAATAATTATAAGAACTCCTTTAAATGAGTTTGCAAAAATAAGAAGACCATCTTTCTACACACCAAGATTTTTAAGTGAAAAAAATAGTCTTTTTAACAAACTTGCTAATAAATATTCTTTTTCAAATAAACACTTTTACGGTGATGATTCTTTTATATTTTTTAAGAACTTTGGTGAGTTTTTACAAAATACAAAAGATACTCCGTCATATCAAAGACCAATGGTATTGACCAGAACAAAATATATCACACTTCAAAGAAGGGAAAAGATATTTCAAAATATTTTAAAACATAATGAGAAGTCAAAATACAAACTTATTAAAGATATGGTTATTAAAGAAAAAGCATACGATCTAATAAGCCAAATAATAAAAGCAAACCCTTTTATACGTGATAAAGTTGTAGAGGAGATAGTATCTAAGAACTTAGTAAAACTAAACACAACAGATAAAAATATTATCAATCAACAGATTATCGACCAGTATAAAACTAAAATAGAATTAAACACAAACAAAGTTCAAAAGCAGAAGATAGAGAGTATCTTAAACAAAGTATTCAAAGATGAACTAAACACTAATATAAAAAACATAAACCAAGATACCCTAAAACAAAGAAGCTACGAACTTATAAAAGAACTTATCTCAACCAATCCTCTTATAAAAACAAAAACAGTAGAGGAGATAGTAAGCAAGAATCTTCTAAAACTAAACTCAGCAGATAAAAATATCATAAATAAACAGATAATAGACCAGTATAAAACTAAAATAGAATTAAACACAAACAAAGTTCAACAGCAGAAGATAGAAACTATATTAAACAAAGTATTCAAAGATGATATGAATATCAAAAATATAAATAAAGATATCCTAAAACAAAGAAGCTACGAGTTGATAAAAGAGCTTATCACTACAAACCCTCTTATAAAAACCAAGACGGCAGAGGAGATAGTAAGTAAGAATCTTCTAAAACTAAACACAACAGATAAAAATATTATCAATAAACAGATAATAGACCAGTATAAAACTAAAATAGAATTAAACACAAACAAAGTTCAACAGCAGAAGATAGAAACTATATTAAACAAAGTATTCAAAGATGATATGAATATCAAAAATATAAATAAAGATATCCTAAAACAAAGAAGTTATGAACTAATTAAAGAGCTTATCATAACTAACCCGTTAATTAAAACCAAGACGGCAGAGGAGATAGTATCTAAGAACTTAGTAAAACTAAATGCTACAGATAAAAATATCATAAATAAACAGATAATAGAGCAGTATAAAACTAAAATAGAATTAAATACAAATAAAGTTCAAAAGCAGAAGATAGAGAGTATCTTAAACAAAGTATTTAAAGATGATATAAATATCAAAAATATAAATCAAGATATCCTAAAACAAAGAAGCTACGAACTTATAAAAGAGCTTATCACTACAAACCCTCTTATAAAAACAAAAACGGTTGAAGAGATAGTATCTAAGAACTTAGTAAAACTAAACACAACAGATAAAAATATTATCAATCAACAGATTATCGACCAGTATAAAACTAAAATAGAATTAAATACAAATAAAGTACAAAGTCAGAAGATAGAAACTATATTAAATAAAGTATTTAAAGATGAACTAAATCATAATATAAAAAACATAAACCAAGATATTCTAAAGCAAAGAAGCTACGAGCTGATAAAAGAGCTTATCACTACAAATCCTCTTATAAAAACAAAAACGGTTGAAGAGATAGTCTCAAAGAATCTTCTAAAACTAAATAGCACAGATAAAAATATCATAAATAAACAGATTATCGACCAGTATAAAACAAAGGTTGAACTAAACACAAATAAAGTACAAAGTCAGAAGATAGAAACTATATTAAATAAAGTATTCAAAGATGAATTAAACACTAATATAAAAAACATAAATCAAGATATTCTAAAGCAAAGAAGCTACGAACTTATAAAAGAACTTATCACCACAAACCCTCTTATAAAAACAAAAACAGTTGAAGAGATAGTATCTAAGAATCTTCTAAAACTAAATAGCACAGATAAAAATATCATAAATAAGCAGATAATAGAGCAGTATAAAACTAAAGTTGAACTAAATATAAATAAGATACAAACACAGAAAATAGAAACTATCTTAAACAAAGTATTTAAAGATGAGCTAAATCAAAATATAAAAAACATTAATCAAGATATTCTAAAACAAAGAAGCTACGAGCTGATAAAAGAACTTATCACTACAAATCCTCTTATAAAAACAAAAACAGTAGAGGAGATAGTATCTAAGAACTTAGTAAAACTAAACAGATCAGATAAAAATATAATAAACAAACAAATAATAGACCAGTATAAAACTAAAATAGAATTAAATACAAATAAAGTACAAAGTCAGAAGATAGAAACTATATTAAATAAAGTATTTAAAGATGAACTAAATCATAATATAAAAAACATAAACCAAGATATTCTAAAGCAAAGAAGCTACGAGCTGATAAAAGAGCTTATCACTACAAATCCTCTTATAAAAACAAAAACGGTTGAAGAGATAGTCTCAAAGAATCTTCTAAAACTAAATAGCACAGATAAAAATATCATAAATAAACAGATTATCGACCAGTATAAAACAAAGGTTGAACTAAACACAAATAAAGTACAAAGTCAGAAGATAGAAACTATATTAAATAAAGTATTCAAAGATGAATTAAACACTAATATAAAAAACATAAATCAAGATATTCTAAAGCAAAGAAGCTACGAACTTATAAAAGAACTTATCACCACAAACCCTCTTATAAAAACAAAAACAGTTGAAGAGATAGTATCTAAGAATCTTCTAAAACTAAATAGCACAGATAAAAATATCATAAATAAGCAGATAATAGAGCAGTATAAAACTAAAGTTGAACTAAATATAAATAAGATACAAACACAGAAAATAGAAACTATCTTAAACAAAGTATTTAAAGATGAGCTAAATCAAAATATAAAAAACATTAATCAAGATATTCTAAAACAAAGAAGCTACGAGCTGATAAAAGAACTTATCACTACAAATCCTCTTATAAAAACAAAAACAGTAGAGGAGATAGTATCTAAGAACTTAGTAAAACTAAACAGATCAGATAAAAATATAATAAACAAACAAATAATAGACCAGTATAAAAC
>JAYEMD010000166.1:7897-66184 GCA_034717895.1 Campylobacterota bacterium
AACTTATCACTACAAATCCTCTTATAAAAACAAAAACAGTAGAGGAGATAGTATCTAAGAACTTAGTAAAACTAAACAGATCAGATAAAAATATAATAAACAAACAAATAATAGACCAGTATAAAACCAAAGTTGAACTAAACACAAACAAGCTACTTAAAGATAATACCAACTTAGAGAAAATTAGGAAAGTATATCAAAATATGATGCATAAACCTTTATCTGATTTAGATATGTTTAATCAGCTATCAGATACAGTTTTTATAGGCTCAGATAATATTACTAGTAACATTGAACAAAATAGTAATGTATATATAAGTGACCATAGAAAGAAAAATATAATAGATCTAAACGATAGTAATGATGCAGATATTTTAGATAGTGAAAACATCAGCTTTATTAATTCTAAGTATTTAAAAAAACAATATGATAAAAAACTTGAAACAAAAGTTGATACTACAATAAAAGAAAGATTCAATGAGAACTTTACTAATGAACATACCAATCAGTTTGATGTGATAGTAAATGATTTTGAGGATAGGATAGATGAATTGGCGGTAAAAATTTTTAATGAGATAAAAGATGAAATAGATCTTGGATTTAAAAGGTTATAACAATGAGCGGGTTACAAAAACTAACAATATTAGATGCGGATGCAAAACAAAAGAAAATACTTTTTGAAGCACCCTTCAATCCTACCGAGATAAGTTTTAATAAAACAGTGGAGTGGAAGTCAAGCGATGCCAACGGTGGTGATATACAACCCTTAACTTTCCAAAAAGGTCTTGGGGAAACATTTGATCTGTCACTATTTTTAGATACCACATCTAATCCTTCTGATGATGTATACAGTAAATATACCTCTAAAATAGACAAATTGGCAAAAATAAACAATGAAAAACACAGACCACCTTTACTTCATGTTATCTGGGGAAGAATCTTTGTTATGCAGTGTGTACTGGAATCTATAGATTATGATTTTACACGATTTAAAAGAAACGGTATGGCTACAAGAGGTACGGCAAAACTTAAATTTAAACAGGTTGTTAAATTTGATGAACCAAAAGTAAATGACGGGGAACTACAATCTCCCGATCATACAAAAGTAAGAATTTTAAGAGAGGGTGATTCTTTACAATCTTTGGCATACCATGAGTATGAAGATGTAGCAATGTGGAAAATATTAGCCGAACACAATAAGATAGAAGATCCAATGAATATACCCGCAGGTACAATGATAGAGATACCTGCATTAGAGGATTGATGATGATTACACAATTAATGAAATACAGAGATTATGACCATGAAGATATGTCAAGTAGAATATACGGTGTAGTAACCGCTTTGGTAACGAACAACAAAGACCCTGATAAGATGGGGAGAGTAAAAGTTAAATATCCTTGGATGGGTGAAGCTAAGGACAAAGAGAGCTATTGGGCTAGAGTTACTACCTTTATGGCAGGAGAAAAGCGTGGAGGGTACTTTCTGCCTGAGGTTAACGATGAAGTTTTAGTAGCCTTTGAAAACGGTGATATAAACTACCCGTATGTTATAGGTACACTGTGGAACGGTAAAGATAAGCCTATAGAGTCAAACGATGACGGCAAGAACAATATAAAAGCGATACATTCAAGAAGCGGTCATAAGATCATCCTTGATGATACAAAAGATAATGAGAAGTTTATCTTAAAAGATAAAACAGGAAAAAGAGTATTTACTTTTGATGTGAAAGCAAAGCTTATAAAACTTGAAAACACAGAAGATAAAGGGGAGATAAAGATAACCTCTAAAGGGAAAATGACGATTCAAAGTGACGATGCTATGGATATTAAAGCCAAAAAGAAGATCACTATAAAATCAAATGATGATGTGGAGATCTCAGGTAAAAATGTCACTACAAAATCTACGGCAAATATGAACATAAAAAGTGGTGCAAAATTGGATATAAAAGCTACATCATCTGCAAAGATCACTGCAAATGCAAGGCTGGATATGAAAGGTACGGCAGGTGCCAAGCTTGAAGCATCCGGTACCCTTGACCTTAAAGCTACCGGACCTACAACGGTACAGAGTTCGGCAATTACGTCGGTAAAAGGGAGTTTAGTTAAGATTAACTAACAAGGTATAGATATGAATAAGAGTTTAGTCCCTGAAGCAAAGATCAAAATAGGCAACAAAGATGTACCTAAAACTATTTTTGAAAAGTTTATAAAATTAAAAGTAAGCTCCTCAGCGGATGCTATGGATATGGCAAAGATTGTATTTAATGACAATATGGGGTGTGAACTTCAGGAGGAATCTATATTTACAATAGGTAAGCCTATTACAATATCCTTAGGTTACAGTCAAAAATACAAAGAGATATTCAACGGGGAGATCTGCCGAATAGATTATAACTTTGCTCCGGGTCAATCCAATTATATAGAGCTTATCTGTTTTGACAAACTTTTTAAGTTAAGCAGAATTAGACACTCTCAGGCTTTTGTAAAGATGAAAGACAGTGATATTGCTAAAAAATTAGCAGCAGAAGCAGGGTTGCAATGTGATGTGGATGCAACTACTACGACTATTGATTATCTGTTTCAAAATAATCAGACCAATTTAGATTTTTTGAGAATGCGTGCAAAAAGGATAGGTTACGAAGTAGCCATTGACGGGGGTAAGTTTATATTTAAAAAAGCAAGATATGCCAAACAGGACAAAGGTGTTGAACTAAAATGGGAAGAGGATCTAATAGAGTTTTCTGCAAAAGTAGATGCTACTAATGTTTTAGAAGAGATAGTAGTTACTAGCTGGGATCCTGTAAAAAAAGAGAGAGTTGAGGGAAAAGCACAAGCGGGAAGTGAAGCAAAAGTGGCAAGTCCAAAAAACAAAGGTACCAGCGAGGTAAAAAGCAAGATAAAAGATAAAGCTAAAAACTACAAAATAGATATACCTAATCTAAAAGCAGGTGAAGCTAAAAATATTGCAAAAGCAGAGTTAACACGAAGAAGTATGGACTTTTTAACAGGAAACGGTATGTGTGTTGGCAACCCTGAGATAAAAGCTTCAAAAATAATAAAGATAAAGAATGTGGGTAAAAAAATAAGCGGTGATTATTATGTTGTTTCTTGCGAACATTTATATGGTCCAGGCGGTTATAGGACTTTATTTGAAGTTAAAAATAATGGATATCAATAAGGAGAGTTATGATGAATAATACAACTTTTTTAGGTAAAGGGGTCGCATTTCCGTTTGAGTTAGATAGCAGCGGCGGTATAAAATTTTCCCAGTTTGAAAAAAGTGTAGAGGAATCTATGTATATTATATTATCAACAAAGATGGGGGAGAGGATAATGAATCCGGAGTTTGGATGTCAAATAAACGAACTTGTTTTTGAAGATAATACACCCGAAACACATGCTTTGGCTGAGCAGTATGTAAAGAGTGCTTTAAGAAAATGGGAGAACAGAATAGTGCTTCTTAATGTAAATGTAGATAGTCCAGAGTTAAATAAAATCGTAATTGAGATTGAATACCAGATAAAAGACACAAATTCTTTCTATAATTATGTATATCCATTTTATTTAATAGAAACACCTTAGAAAAAGGAAAGTGATGTTACAGAATATAAAATTAGATGATAGAACTTATGAACAAATAAGAGATGAGGCAGTTTCAAATATTATAAAACATTGTCCCCAATGGACAAACCATAATTCAAGTGATCCGGGTATCACTTTAATAGAGCTGTTTAGTTCTATGACAGAGATGACACTATATAGATTAAATCAAGTACCACAAAAAAATTATATTGCATTTTTAGATCTAATAGGTATCAAACAAAGGCTGCCTATCCCTTCTGTTACCAATGTTACTTTTAAGTTAAGTGACGGTTATCAGATGGATATGGAGAAAAAAAATACTATATTGCTTCAAAAAGGATCTGTTGTCACTACAGAACCCCAAGCCCAAGAAGATGCCGTGGTTTTTGAAACAGCCAGAGATCTGTATATGTCAAATGTAAAGCTGCTGAATTTGTATTCTAAAAAGTTTAATTTAAACAGGAATAGGGATGAGATAATAAACCATAGTGAAGATGTTGCCAATAATAAATCTTTTCAGCCCTTTGTAACAGATGAAAAAACAACAAATAGTGTTGAGATATATCTTGCCAGTGATGATTTTAATGTATTGCAAAATGATGTAAAAGCTACTTTAATGTTCAGGCTGCCAACAACAATGAGAGAATATAAGATCAGTGAAGATTTTATGAAAAATATGAAATGGCAGTATTTTGACGGTTTTAACTGGATAGATCTAAATATTGCACCAAACTATAAACTAGTAATAGATACAAAAGATGCAGATGTTTTGGTTGTGACAATTGAGGGAAATAACAGTGAATTTATCAGTAGCAGTATTGAAAAGTTCAGTGAAGATGAGAAGTTTTATTTAAAAGGTATCTTTACAGATATTAGACCGTGGCTTTCAAAGTTTATGGTCTATGAAGTTAGTATGGTTGCAAGCAGTGACGAGAACGGTATATTTCCAAATATATGTTTCCATAACTATGAACAAGTTGATCTGAACAATGAATTTTATCCATTTGGCAGCAGACCAAAAATAGATAATCCTATGCAGGATGAAGTATTTTTAATAAAAAGTGATGAAGCGTTCGGTGTTCCTGGCTCGATGGTCTCTTTAGAGATTCTTCACTCTATAAACTCTGAATATAAAATGGCAAAAGGCTCAATGAACCTTCAGATTGTTTGGGAGTATCCGGTTGGTATCTCAAAGTGGAGTCTTTTAGAGGTTGAGGACACAACAGATAACTTTACAAACAACGGTAATATAGTTTTTAAAGTTCCCAAGGATATTGCAAAAATTGCATTAAACGGAGAGGAGGGGTTTTGGGTAAGAGCCAGAATCTCTGCCGGGGACTTTGGTAGTGAAGAACAATCAGAATATGACGAACAAAGCGGTGACGTAAAAGTTACACCTTCAACTCTTCGACCACCTTTATTTAACAAGGTATTGATACATTATACACTTACAAGAAAAGATTTGAAAGATTGTTATATCTTTAACAATTTTAAATACAACAGTATCACCTTTGATAAAAACAGACCTGTACATCTTTTTGAAGAAAACTATTCCCATGAAGAGGCGATTGTTTTTGGATTTGATACATATTTAAGTGATGATTATCTTGATATATATTTTGATTTAGAGGATAAGATAATCGCAAATCAAAATATATATACAAACCAAAGGTTGATAGAGTGGGAATTATTTCAAAATGAGAGCTGGAAACCTATTGAGTGTGAAGACTTTACCGATGGTTTAACAAGGTCTGGATATGTAAGGATAAAATTACCTTTAGTGGAAAAATTGGAGTCGATGACAGTATATGTTGATCAATTAAAAAGGTTGTGGTTAAAAGCCAGAACTAAATTTAGTTCATTGAATTATTCTCCCAAAATAAACAGAATTATGTTAAATACGGTTGATGTTATACAAAAAGAGACATACGAAGATGAGTTTATCGCAAGATCTGTTGGTCTTCCAAATATGAAATTTAAACTAAACTATAAAAATTTAGTAGCTCCCCCTGTTATTTTTGTGGGCGATGATGAATATAAAGCAGTTGACAGATTTATTGATTTTGGCAAAGAGGATAAAGTTTTTAGATTTAACGGCATAACAGGTGAAATAGAATTTGGAGACGGACAATACGGAGTTGTTCCGGAACTTGGGTTGAATATTGTGGCAAAAGAATATTCAATAACACAAGGAGCTGCGGGGAATATACCAAAAGATAATTTGAAGGTATTAAGAGAGTCTATAAATTATATAGATTCACTTTCAAATCCCTTTAACTGTAAAAGCGGAGAAAACGGAGATACTCTTGATGATCTTAAAAGATACGCTCCTTCTGTTTTAAAAACAATGGAGCGTGCGGTAAATATTGAAGATTATAAACTGTTATCGGAGAACTTTTCACCGTTTATTAAAAAAGCTTACTGTGTAAATAAAAACGGTGAGGTTGTTATAATAATTTTAACAGAAGATATATTGGAAACAGAGGGCTTTATAAATGTTTATTTGCTTAAAGAGCTTGAAGAGTATCTAAAAGAAAGAAGTTTAATAACGGTAAATCCAATAGTAAGAGCACCAAAGATAGTAAATGTAAGAATATTTTTAAAGTTAAAATATACTTTGGAAAATTACAGTTTTATTGAAAATGAATTAAAAGCTCAATTGCTAAAAAAAGCAAAAGAGTATTTTGATCCTTTTGAGGGCTTTAATTCAAAAGGGTACCCTTTAGGGAGAGAGATAAGTAAAGGTGATCTTCACAATATAATCAATTCTGCAGATAACACTTTTTATATGAGTGAGATGAGATTTCAAAAAAGCGGCTCAAGTGAGTTTGAAGAGCGGTTGAAGTTTTCACATAATGATATGATAAAAATTAATGATGTGATCATTGAGGATATCTCTTATGACATTTGAAAATAAAGAAGAAACCGTAAAGTATATACAAAAACTGTTGGATAATTCAATAGATATAGATTATTACAGGTTGAGATTTATATTAGATACAAACGGTATAGTAATTGATGATATTATCTTTACCGAGCAAAGGGGCAGAGCTGATCTTTCATTGGTATCTATAGAAGATATAGGTGAATCATCTGTAAGTATAACGGTAAACTCAAAATCATGGAATAAGTTTTTACCTTCAATATACCAAGATAATGATCTTTTAAAGAACTTTTTATTTTCTATACAAGTATCGAGTTTGACACAAAGGGAACAAATAGATAATGTTGAAAAGTTATTTAACCCTGAAAGTACCGCTTTTGTAGATTGGCTCTCTTCTTGGTTTGGGATAAAGTACCATGATATTGTTGATGATGACGCAAAAAGGGTTATGCTTTATAATATGATGGACCTTTACAAATGCAGAGGTACAAAAAAGTACTTTATAAAACTGATTAAAATATTGACGAATGTTGATATAGATATTGAAGAGTATGTTTTATATAGCGGTTATCAGTACCATAAGATGAATAAACAGATGAAAAACTCTTTTAAAGTTATCATAAAAGATAAGATATCCGATGATAAAGCAAAAGAGAAAGAGAAGCTTAGGATTATAATGAATATTATAGATAACGAGAAACCTGTTAATACAAATGGCGATATAGAGTATAAGTATTTCAATTCATCGGTAGAGGTTGAGCAGACAGATTATGATGAAGTGATAGTTGATTATCACAGTGAACTTAAAAGTGATGATATCTATGATTATTAAGAATATAAAATCTAAATAAAGGATTGTGATGGAAAATAATGAGAACCTTTTTGATGAATTGAAATCTCGAGACAGCAGGAGATTTAAGCAGGTGTATAGGAAAAAAGAATCCGGTATGATAAAAAACAGGGACGTTAGTTTGTATAAAAGTACAGACGATCTTATAAAAGTAAGAGTTGATGAAATATCAAAAGAGATGGCTTATAAATATAAAATAGAAGAACATAAAGTTCATGACAGCTTGTATTTAAAAGTCAGAAAAATGTTTTTGGAGTTATTATAATGTTACCTATAGAAAATTTAATAAGAACCAATTTCGTAGACGGTATAAGGTTTAATCCTCAGCAAATACAATTAACGAATAAGTATTATGATTCAAAGATTGGATTGGCAAATGCCTATGGTATCGGTAAGGGGATACTTGTGGGTTTTAAAAACTCTTTAAGTGTGGTTATTGAGAATAATAAATTGTTCTTAAAACCGGGAGCACTTATAGACGGTGAGGGTAATATCCTTTATGTGAACAAAGAGCATCTTATTTTAGATAATCTTGCCAATAAACAGTTTGAGAATAAAAAAAGTTTATATATTTATATCCAATATAAAACAAAACTTGAAGATATCCAAGAGTCAAGACATGATAAAGATATAAAACTTCATTATAAGATATCGGATGATTATCAGATATTTATACAAGAGAAGAATTTTAGAGATAAAACTTTAATGGAACTAGCAAGATTTTATGTTGATTCCTCATCAGGCAGTAACTTAAAAATGGCTATAAACCCTTTTAACCCCTCATCAAATGAGATAGATATAAGATTTGCTCCAAAAGTAGTTTCTCAAAATAATATAATGAGTCCCGATGAGAAGATCCTTATCAGTTCTATATTAAGGAAGTATGCAAATTTTTTAAATGAACTAAGTTTTAGAAAAAGGGTGATAAGTGCATCAGGAGCAGCATCTTACGCATATAAAGTTTCTTCAGATGTGATGACGGGTGAAGTAACACCGTGGCAGTTATATGACATGCTTTATGAGCTTTTAAATATAAGTTTATATATATACAAAGAAAGAGCACAGATAGTCAATACAGCCTTATGGAAAAATATTAAACGTCTGCAAAGTATTTTTCAGTTTACAGAGAGTTATGAGGTTGATTATTATGAAACACATTTGGATATTGACAGTTCATTTTTCTCAAAAGTTATAATGCACTACAGTAATGCCGCTGTATTTGACGGAAATTGGGACAATATTCTTGAAGAGGAAGAGGAGAAAGAAACCGCAAATGACAAAGGTTATTTAATTGTGGGAAGTGCTAAGAGTTGTGATGTTCATGTAGAGGGTGAGGATATTGCACAAGAACATGCCAAACTGTTTCATTACAAAGGTGGATTTTTTATTGAGGATATTGGCAATACAAGCGGTGTATATGTTAATGCGGAAAAAGTTGACAAGGGTGTAAAAAAGTTTGTACGGGCGCAAGATTATATTGTTTTGGGCAAAAATGGAAAAATTTTAAATTTACATAACATATGATAAAGGATAGATTGTGAATCAAGAAACACAAGAGAATATATTTAAAGTTATACACACAACGCAAGGCAAATCTAAAGATAAAACAACTAAAGTTCTTATAGAAACTTCAAGAAAGGATCTGCTTTACAGAACGGAAGTTTATAAAGAGGGACACCTAATAGATGCAAAAGAGGTTAGTTGTCAAGATTTGGCAAGTGCCGAAGATAAAGAGTTTGTATTTAGAGAACGGTATTTGGCTGCACATAATAAGTTTGAAGATCTTTATCTTGCCCAAAGAGTATTTGTAAAAGTATTATCGGATGAGGGTGAGTATGTTGATGATGAAGAGGCACAATGTAGTGTTGCAACGTCAGTATATGAAAATATAGTAAGGCATGAAGTTTTTCTAGGGGCTGCGGAGATAGATAAGATTGAAGAGACCATAGACAAAGATATAAGTGCCAATCCAAAATCTTTTAAAGCCAAATATACTCAGATGCATAAAGAGGTTGTTGAGAAATATATCATAATTCCAAAGTTCCCTACAAACACTTTTTTAAATCCAATTTTAAAAAAGTTTCCTTTTTATAAAACAAAGCCTATGTACTCTTTATATATGTTTTTGGCAACAGTAGTATTTGTACTGTGGGTGCTTTCTCTTGTAGTATGCGGTAAAGCTTTAAAAAAGATAGTGGTAAAAGTTGCAGGGAAAGAGGCGGGACTTGTTGTTAAAGATCTTCAAAAAAGTATGTGTGTAAAAGGGGGAGAGGATGATAAACTTAACCCGGAACAGCTTCTTGATGAAAATGATGTAGTAGATTTGTATGGAACAAAATATGTTATTCTTCCTGAAAAAGTAAGTTTCAAAAACACAAAAGAGATAAAAGCGGTATATTTTAAAAATAATCTAAAAAGTGATCTTATAGTTCAATTAAGAGAAAGACTTATAACTGATTTTAACAACCCTTTGGTTACACCTGATATGATAGTTAATATACTATCACCGAAAATAATACATATAAAAGGTAATGATATAGGGTATGTTGAATTCAAAATAGAGGATGAGTTTTTAAAAGAGGGCTCTATTTTAGGTAAACAATTTAAGGGTAATTTGGTATTTGATATTATTAATGTACGTGAAAAGAAAAGTGAACCTATAGCAATAGAGTTTGATTTTAGATCGGATGAAGAGCCCAAGACAGAAATAGAAGAGGAATAGTAAAGGATAAATGATGAAGAAGATATTGTTTTTGATACTTTTAAGTACTATATTTGTTTTTGCTTCTGATTTAAACAAAATAGATCAAACTGAACAGGTGTATACGGTACAGCTTATCTCCTCTCTTAAAGATGGTGGAGAAAGTATAAAATTAAAACTTGATAGTTTACCCGATGATATTAAAAAAGAGGCATATATCTGCCCTTCAGGGAAATATTCAACAATAAGATATTCCTCTTCAAATGAAATTGAGAATCTTCTTGAAAAACTAAAAAAAGTTCAATCTATGGGCTTTGATAGTGCTTTTATAGTTAAAATCCCAAAACAAAGATATGAAAAATATAGATCAACAACAAAGCAGACAGTTAAAAACAATCTAAAAAAAGAGCCAAATATTTTAACTGTTGAAAAAACTCAAAGTTCAAAAGTTGATAAAAATAGTAAAGTAGAAACGAT
This sequence comes from Campylobacterota bacterium, assembly GCA_034717895.1. GTDB lineage: Bacteria > Campylobacterota > Campylobacteria > Campylobacterales > Arcobacteraceae > JAIOSF01. The sequence continues at coordinate 18,394 of JAYEMD010000166.1, forward strand.
TCAGGAGATTAATATTGCAGCAATTACACCAAACGAAACTAAAAAAGAATATCTTGATATAGAGCCCACACAGATAAAAGATGTAGATAAAAAGGTGATAAGTTTAAGTAAAGCAAAAAAAGAGAAAAAAACAGAAACCTCACAAGCAGTTGCAAGTACAAAATCTAAAAAAACGGCTACTGTAAAAGAGAATAAAATAGATGATATAAATATTTTTGAAGATATAGTATTTTCAATAGATCCAGAGTTAAAAGGGAAAAATGAAAAAGCTTCACTAGATAAGCGTTATACCCTAAAGCTTAAAAACCTGCCTAGTTCAGGAAGTTTGGATGTTGTAAATATGCTTCAGGATTCAAGGATCAATATGGCACTGGCTAGGGGTGATATACTTGGTATAAAAAATAATGCTCTATACGGTTTTGAAGCTTTTCAGAATTACGGTATCTTGTGTGCTCCTAATAATTCTTTATTGTATATAGTCTCTAAAAAAAAGATAGATTCTATTTATGATCTAAGAGGAACAAAAATATCTACGGGAAAAATATCGAATATAGCGCAGGTATATTTAAAAGATATTATAGAAAACAGCGGAATGGCTATGGATATAAGTTTTAAAAGTTTTGATATGGAAAAGTCGTTAAAAGCATTGAAAAATGATTCAATAGATATGATTTTTATCTTCTCCTCACAAAATAATATTGAAGAGATATTAAACAGCGGTTTTAAAATATCTTCTATCCCGGCTGATATGTTCCGCTTTTTTAAAAAAAGAAAGGGGCTTATTGAGTATAACTATAAAGTAGATAATAAGTATATCTCAACTGTTAAAGCACCAAATTATCTTATTGCACCTTTGGAAACTCTTGATGATGCTATAGGTAAAAAAATAGAAGCTATGGTTTATAAGTACGGTTGTTATAAAAATATTCAAAATATCGACCCACACTATGGAAAGATACATCCAGGTGTAAAAACGGCCATATCGAATATAAGGAACTATACAAATAGTACGGGGCTTATAAATGTTGTATTTCAGAGTGCAAAAAGATCAAGTGACAGAGTTAACTATTTTTACAAGATATATAATAGTTCCTCTTTGGATATGAATGTTACTTTTGATCACTATGAAACAAAGCTGTTTGATGATACCCCTATAAAACCAAGACATGTAATAGAAAACTTTCCAAAAGGTATTATCAAGTTAAAGCCTAAGTCTGACAGAATAGTTACATTTGTTTATAAAAACAATTTTACTTCAAAAATAAAACAAACAGATGTTGAGCTTGTGTTTAAAGATTCTTCAAATAATAATATTAGAACTAATTTAAGAATAGGAGATGAATAATGAATAAAAAGATATATATAACTTTGCCTTTTTTCCTTTTATTTTACGGTTGTTCAAGTAAAGAGGTATGTAAATCCCCAGAAGTTCTTGATATGAGCAATGAGACTATGAGCTTTATTAAAGGCGGTGAGTTTTTAATGGGTGATTATAGTGATCAGTTTGGGGATAAAAAGCCAAGAGAAGTTTATGTAAACGGTTTTTATATAGATCGTACGGAAGTTACAAACGGTGCATATAGAGCGTATACCGAAGAGAAAGGGTGTACAGCTAAACCGAAATATATAGATGATCCAATACTTGGTGCAGATGATCTTCCTGTAGTATCGGTAAGTCATAAAGAGGCGCAGAACTATTGTAAATTTTATGGAAAAAGGTTACCTACTGAGGCAGAGTGGGAATATGCAGCAAGGGGAGGCTTGGAAAATAAAAAGTATCCTTGGGGCAATGAAGAGGGTGTAAAGCTTATGAACTACAGAGATTCTAACAGTTCATGGTCAGTACCTGTGATGAGCTATGTTCCAAATGATTATTATCTGTATGAGATGACAGGAAATGTAAGAGAGTGGGTTGAAGATAGTTATGAAAAGGATTTTTACATAACATCTTGTTTAAAAAGTCCCCTTAAATTAAACTTTAATCCAGGTTCTTTGATTAAATTTGGGATGGATTCTATTTATAAGAGTGACTGCTATATGAACCCTTTGAATATCTCTTCAAAAACTCAATATAGGGTAAATAGGGGAGGTTCTTGGGAGTATAGTGAAGGTTATCCTGCAACAGTATCATTTAGATTTTTTGACAAATCAAATGCCAGATTTAGGGATCTTGGTTTTAGATGTGCGGCAGATGCCCAAAAAGAATCTTGGCTAGGAAGTAAGCTTAGGGAGTATTTTAATGAATCTGATTAATAAATTAAAAGAGATACTATCTACAAAATTCAGTTTAAAAGCAAAAATTATATCACTGGTAGTTGTTGCAAACTTTATGAGTACGGCAGTATTTACATACTATTTCTCCAATGATATTAAAAATGTTATAGTGCCTTCAATAGAAAAACAGTCTAAGGTTGTTGCATACGGGGCTAATAATATTTTAAACGATTATCACAATAAGATCAAGGACAATAAAAGTATAAGTGAAACAGAGTATAAAGATATTCTACATAAGCTTAGTAATTTTGCCGATCTTTCCGAGGTGACATATGTATACTCTTTTATGAGCAATAACGGCAAGATTGTTTACAGTTCAACGTCTGCAACCAAAGAGGAGATAGAAGCAAAAGAGTATGATGGTTTTTTTGATGAGTATGAGTATGCAAGTGACAAACTTAAAAATATTTTTAAAAACAACTCTATGGATTTAGTATATGAAACAACAAAAGATGAATATGGACATTTTCATTCTGTATTGATCCCTTTTAAAAATGATAACGGTATAACATATGTTGTGGGTGTTGATATTGAGATCAGTCATATAAGTGAGATCCTTGACAATGCTGTTATAAAAGTACTTACGGTAGGTATGGTAGTGTTTGTTGTATCTGTGATATTGTTTGCATTTATAATTAATATTTTCCTAAGTCAGATACCCCTTATAAAAGAGGGGGTTGTAGAGTTCTTTAAATATATAAATGAGGAGAGCGATACGGTAAAATTTATTGATATTGATTCCAATGATGAGCTGGGAGATATGGCAAAAGTTATCAATAATAATATTTTGACTGCACAAGAGAATATATTAAAAGATGATGCCATGATAAATAATATCAAAGAGGTATCCAAACTTATTTCAAACGGCTCTTTTAAACAAAGAGTAGACGTGGAGGCACACAGTCCCTCTTACAATGAATCAAAAGAGGTTATCAATGAGATGTTAGATAACGTAGAAGGAGTGGTAAGTAAAGTTGTTAAGATAATAGGGGAATATTCAAGACATAATTATGAAGTGGTTCTTGACACTGAATCTTATGAGGATGAGCTTTTAGAACTAATAGAGAGTATAAATACTCTTGGTTTAAATATCTCTGAGGAAAAACTACAAAATGCATATGATTCAATATCTATACAAAAAAGCTCCAATTATTTAAGAGGTTTTATTGAAGATATTATCTATTTGCTTAATAATATCTCCAATGATCTGGAAAAAATGACAGAGCAATTCTCTTCAAATGAAAAATTTAATAAAAAAATATTATCAAAAGTACAAGAGAGTATAGAGGAGAAAAACTATCTAAGCTCCACAATTGATAAGTTAAAAAGTAATAACTCATTGCAAAGTATAGAGGTTAATGAATTAATAAAAGATATGGAGTACAGTCTTTATAAATTTGAACAGACACTAACAGTAGTAGGGAAAGATCTAAATCGTGAGATTTCAGATATAAAGAATTTTAAAGAACCCCTTACCGTACTTAATGAAACAGTAAAAGAAAACAGATCAAAAGCGGAAAATACAATGAAAGTGGCATCTGACCTAAGCAGCGTATCAAACGGAATACGTGATTCTGTAGTAAATTGTAAATTTACCGGTAAAGATAATATTAATATCTTGATGCAGTATGTTGATAGATAACAGGAGGATAAGATGATAAGAGATATATTTGTTTTATTGATTCTTTCTTGCTTTTTAGAAGCAAATAGTTTTGAATTTGAGCCATATGATAATTATACGGAAGGTTATAGAGTAGTAATAGGTGGTAAGATAAATGATACTTTGGGGATATATGATGCCAGAGTTTATTTTAAAGATAAGAAACAAAAAATATATCATCTATTCTCTTCCATGAAATGTAAAGGAGATATATGTCAAGGTACTATCCCTATAGCCTCAAAGGAGACAAAATCGTTTAATTATCTGGTCCTTTATCAAAACAACGGCGGTGAGATATATAAAACAAGAGAGTTTGAGATCTTTAAAAAAGATCTTATAGAACTACCAAAATGGCAGAATACAGATAGATCAAGATTGACGCTCAACACGGAACTTGCAAAAATACCAAGACAGCTATACGGTTTTGATGATAAGGTTAGGATAAAAGAGGTTCTACCCGAACAAAAGATTGGTTGTTTGTCAAAGATTAGCAATTGTGAAATGGCAGGAGTAAAGGATCAAATGGCAATATCGGGTACATTTAAAGGGGAGTTGGGACTACTTGACAAAGAGCTTGATAAGTCTGAAAAAGATGAAAATAAAAGTCTATTAAGTTCACCATATACAATTGGTGCTATAATATTACTATTATTTATATTATAAAAATAATAAAAAGGTAATAAGATGGGAATGCATGTAACGACCGGTGCTTTAATGACCTGCAGCTTTGGTGTTGCCCCTAGCAGTTTGATGGTTCTTCCAAAAAATAAATTGTTAGTGGGGGGGAAGCCTGCTGCAAACATTATGGATAATAAGGCTATGGTAAACGTAATGCCTTTTGGGATGTGTAACTCTGTGTTAAATCCTGCTACAAAAAGACCGCCTCCTGTTATATTTACCCCTGCACCCTGTATCCCTAATATATCGGCACCTTGGGTGCCCGGGTCACCTACTGTTTTAGTAGGAAGTATGCCTGCTTTAAATAATAATTCAAAATTAATGTGTATGTGGGGCGGGGTGATTCAAATAACATTCCCCGGACAAGTTCAAACCATGGTACCCTAATAAAAAGGATAAAATATTTTACAAATATCAAACTTGCTAAAATCTGTAGAGAAAAATGAGATTTTTCCACTGACTTTATTGTTTATACATTCATTTTTGAATGGTCTTGCTCTGGTCTTTTTTGAGACTGCCGCTAATACACTGTTCTTAATGAACTACAACACCTCGGAACTTCCTTATGTTTATATCTTAACATCGTTCGTATCTGTTTTAGTGGGTTACTATTATACTAAACTTGAAAACAACTTGAGTATTCAAAAACTTCTTAGTATAACTCTCTTTTTTATACTCTTTATTATGGCATTCTTTTTTATCTCCATAAGTATATTTGATTCAAAAGCTTTAACCATGGGTATTATGATATTTAAAGATGTGGCATGGGTTTTTGTGGGTATTGAGTTTGGAATGTTGACAGGGATAATCTTTAATATAAGACAGGGTAAAAGGCTTTTTGGTCTTTTGATGTCAGGAGAGATCTTAGCAGGAATTATAGGGGGGCTTTCAGTTGGAATTATTGTTCAATTTATAGATACTATTAATCTGCTTATAATCTCGATTGTTTCTATGGTAGTATCTTTTTTACTGCTTCTAAAGATATTAAATGAATTTTCGGAAAAATTCCAAGATGAGCAAAATGATGAAGATGAAGATGATGAACAGATATCTTATAAAAGTTTATTTAAGAACAGATATTATGTGTTGTTTTTTGTAGTTTCCGTATTGTCGTTTTTTATATTTTATTTTATAGATTATATTTTTTATTATAAAGTTGAAGAGAGATTTACCGATGAAAAAGAGCTTGCGGCATTTTTTGGTATCTTCTTTGCTATGTTGAATATTGTAAATCTTACCTCAAGTTTATTTATCTCAGGACGTATGCTTAGTCGTTTCGGTGTTGCGTTCGGGCTTTTTGCAATCCCTGTTATGGCATTGATAGGAACCTCTCCTTTAATTGTATTTTCAACAATGGGGATCGCCTTTGTGTTGATTGTTATAGTTAAACTTTTAGATGAGGTATTGGATATCTCTATTTTAACACCTGCTTTTAGAGTATTATATCAGCCTATACATCCAAAACAAAGAAATATGGTATTGGCATTTAGAGAAACTATAATAGAGCCTGCTGCTATGGGGTTTGCAGGTTTGCTTTTATTATTCCTTTCTATGTTTGAGGGGATAGTTCTTGTATGTTCATTGATAGTGCTTGGTTCTTTGGTATGGTTATATTATGCAAATCTGTTAAGACGGGAATATGTTAAATCATTGAAAAAGATGATAGATAACAGGGAAGTGTTTTCAGAGGATATGCTTTTAGAGGGGATTGATCAAAGCTTTTTACTAAAGGGTATTGAGAGTAATAATGAGATTGAGGTACTTTATTATATTGATCTTCTTGAAAAGCTAAAATATAAAGATATGGATAAGATCTTTATCAAGCTTAGTTCCCATAAAAGTAAAATGGTAAGAAAAAGTATTTTTAAAAAAATAGAAAAATCACACGATGTTATATATATAGGTATTTTAAACGAACGAATAACAAAAGAGAAAGATCCGGAGGTTTTTGATATATTATTAAGAGCTTATTGTAAACTTGGACGTGAAAATGTACTTAGTAAAGTTATAAAATATATATATGATGAAAATAAAAACATACGACAGGGTGCTGTTGTAGGATTGTTAAAGTATTGCGGTAAAAGAGGAGTAGATCATGGATCAGAGATTTTAACTCAACTTTTTGCCTCAAATGATGAGAAAAAGATACTAATTGCCTTAGAGATTATAAATAGTGCAGGTGTTTATAATTTTAAAGAGAGACTATCGAAATCTTTAAAAAGTCCAAATGAAAATATAAGAAAAACAGCATTGCAAACTGCAGGTAATTTAAAAAACATTGAGTTCGTACCTGATATTCTAAATTGTTTAGAAGAGGAAAAATACAGACAAAACGTGATTTTATCCTTGGAAAAGTTTGGGGATAAGATATTTGATATAGTTAAAGAATATTTTACAAAAACTGATAAATTACCTTTAAAAGCAACACTAATTAAGATAATGGGTAATCTTCAAAGTAATGATGCAGATTGTTACTTATTGGAGCTTTTAAAGGAACCTCTTTTAACAAACAGTGTAATTGAAACATTGTTTAACAATGACTTTACTACCGCAGATAATGAGTTGATCGACAAGCTGATAAAAAATAGCGTAGAAGATATTTTAAATGATCTGAACGTTTTAAATGATATTGATAAAGAATCTTATCCTAATAGTTACTTGATTATCAATGAGGAATTAAATAAAAAGATAAATAATATTTTATATATTTTGGGATTTGTTTATCCAAAGAATATTTTAAAACAGGTTATCTTGAACTTTAACAGTAACTCCTTTGAAGCAAAGGCTTTTGCTGTTGAACTAATAGATAATATGCTAAGAGTTGATCTAAAAAAGATTATCTTACCTTTACTGGATGATATCAGTATCAATAACAAGTTATCAAATTATGATGAAACTTTTAATCATCTGGAGTATAAAGAGGAAAACTATTTTAACTCTGTAATTAAAAGTGACACTTCTGATATTTTAAAAATATCTCTTATATATGAGATTGGTAAGAACTCTAATAAGAGATATTTGCCTTTAATAAAAGATATTTTAGAAGATGAAACCAACAGTAAACTGGTCAATGAAACGGTTCAATGGACATATAAAATATTAAATGATGAATCTATAGAGGTAATAGAAGAAAAAACTGAAGAAGAGTTACCTCAAAAGATAGAATCAGAAATTGAAGAGATCAGTATAGAACAATCAAACAAAGAAGCAAAGATAAAAAAAGATAAAAAGAAGAAAAAAAAACAAAATAAACAAAAGAAAGAGTCTGTAAAAAAGTCTAAGAAAAGGGTGTAATATGTTATTGACAATAGAAAAAGTAATTATTTTAAAATCGATTAATCTTTTTTCGGAAATACCTGAAAGTGATCTTTTGAAGGTTGCAATGAAACTTGAACCGGTTGAGTGTGAAACGGGATCAGTGATAATAAAACAAGGTGATATAGGCTCCTCTATGTATATAGTGGTACGTGGAGAGGTGGATGTGGATATAAACGGTCAGGTAGTAACTACCTTAGGGGAGAAGAATATTTTTGGAGAACTTTCAGTTTTAGACCCGGAACCCAGAAGTGCAACTATTATTACAACCAAGGAGACACTTCTATTTAAAATAAGCAGTGATTTGATCTACGATCTTATAAGTGAACATACAGATGTGGCACGTGGTATTCTTAGGATACTTTGTCAAAGACTAAGAGAATCAAATTGATTTAGGAGATTGATATGATAGGTGAACTTTTAAATCTTGTTGCAAAAGAGGTTAGTAGATATATAGACAGTCAAATAAAATTACCTTCAGGGAAAAAGAGTGTAGTTTTACATAAGCCCAATAATTTAAAAGGGGAGATAGACCTGCCGGATAACTCTATTTCGTTGAGTCTTATAAATATAGAAGAGGAGCTTTCGGCGAGAGACTCTATGGTTCAAAAACAGGTAATTGACGGGAAAGTATATAAGCAAGAACCTGCTGTTAATGTAAATCTACAGATAATATTTATAGCAAATTTCCAAAATGACTATATTAATGAATTAAATTGTATCACTAAAATAATTGAGTTCTTTCAACAAAAGTCGTCATTTACACCCTCTAATACAAAAGAGCTAGCTAACTTTGGTATAGATAAATTAATATTTAAACTTAACACTTTACCTGTGGAGGAGCAGCATAATATATGGAGTATACTTGGAGGTTCCTATCAGCCCTCAATAGTTTATAAGGTTGGGTTGATAACAATCCAAGAAGAGAAGAAACTTGCAAAAGAATCTATTGTTACAGATGTTTCTATTAAAACAAAGCAGAAATAGACATGGACAATGCAACTATAATAGCACAAGAACTACAATGGTTGAACCTTTTGATACAAAAAAGGATAGAGAGCTATTTCCAAAATGAATCAAAAGGATCAATTGTTGATCCGCCTAAAATTCAAGAATCCTATTATAAAGCATTTATAGATAAAAATAAACTGGATCTTTATGAAAGAAAAATAATACTATTGGGATTAGCTACCGAGATATCACCAAACAGTTTAGATATATTTTTAACAAAGAACAAACTGTATGATATGCCTTTTTCTGAATTTGGAGGGATACCAAACAGCAACTATAACAGCTTCGTACCCACGATACAAACAGCACTTTTTTTAACTGCGGCTGATGATAAAAGTGAATATATTGAGGTTCTTAAACTGTTTGATACCTCCAATAAATTATTTAAAAATAATATATTGGAGAGTGATCATTTAAGAGCTGGTGTAAATCTTATCCATACCAAACTTTCATTGACTAAAAACAGCTTGAATCTGCTGTTATACGGAAAAGATATTGAGCATGAGTTTAGTGTGAATTTTCCCGCAAAACTATTAAGTACAAAATATGAGTGGGATGATCTTGTATTAAGTGACTATACAATGGAGCATCTAAAAGAGCTTGATATGTGGCTGGATCACGGTGAGGTATTATTAGATGAATGGGATATGTCAAAATATATTCAAAAAGGGTATAAGGCATTGTTTTACGGCTCGTCTGGTACGGGTAAAACATTGACAGTCTCTTTACTTGGTAAAAAGTTTAATAAAAAAGTATATCGTGTGGACCTATCACAGATAGTTTCAAAATATATCGGTGAGACGGAAAAAAATCTGGAGAAAATATTTAACAGTGCACAGGAAAAAGATTGGATATTGTTTTTTGATGAAGCTGATTCTTTGTTTGGTAAAAGGACACAGATTTCAAGTTCAAATGACAAATATGCAAATCAAGAAACAGCATATCTACTGCAAAGGGTTGAAGAGTGCAGCAACCTTGTGATCTTGGCAACCAACTTAAAAGATAATTTTGATGATGCTTTTTTAAGAAGGTTTCAATCTATAATATATTTTCCTCTTCCCGATGAACATGAGAGATTAAGGCTTTGGAAAAAAGGTTTTAGCAAAAAAGCGGATCTTGGCAGTGTAGATCTTGAATCTATATCCAATAGGTTTGAACTAACAGGTGCAAATATTATGAATGTGATTCGAACGGTATCTTTGATGGCAATAAGCAGGAGTTCAACCAAAATTGAAGAGGAAGATATAATCACAGGGATAAGAAGAGAAAAATATAAAGAGGGAAAAATTATCTAAAAGGGGAATATTATGAATAAAGAGTATGCACAAAGATTAAAAAAAAGATCTGTTAAAGAGAAGAAAAACAGATCATCAGGCGGAATAGCCGTACAGTTGATGGCTATCACTCCCCTTATGAAAAAAAAGATAGAAGAAAACAGGACTGTTTTTGGTAATGAACCAACTTTACAAAAAGAACAGCTCGAAGAAAATTCCGATGAAAGTAAAAATATCTACTTGAAGGTGGATGAGATACTTTATAAGGATCAACACAGCGGTGAAACTTTGTCAAGAAAGATAAATGAAGATTACCTTTGGAACAAAGTTGTAAAAGATGGATCAAAAAGTGGTATGGATTATAAGATTGTGGCTAAAGAGATAGGAAAAAAACATCTTGAGTCAAATGAAGAGTTTGTAAATGTTAAGTATTCAACTTACACTAAATAGATTTATTTAAAAAAAGGATCGACAATGGAAAAAGTACAACAAAAAGAGAAAAATAGAAATTCGAAAGCTAAGAGTGGTTCAAAAGGCGGTAATGTGTCTCAATCTATGATGAAAAGTCCTTTAATGCAGCAGCAGGCAAAGACGCAAGCATCTCTTTTTGGTGATACTGTACAAAAACAGGAGAATAAAACAGGACTGCCGGATAATCTAAAAAGCGGTATGGAATCATTTTCCGGTCTTAATCTTGACAATGTAAAAGTACATTATAACTCTTCAAAGCCTGCAGCCGTACAAGCTTATGCCTTTGCACAAGGATCTCATATACATTTAGCAAGCGGTCAGGAAAAGCATCTTCCCCATGAACTAGGACACGTTGTTCAGCAGATGCAAGGAAAAGTAAAACCTACGACAACCGTAGGGGGAGTTGCCGTTAATGATAATCCATCATTGGAGAAACAGGCAACTGTTATGGGTAATAAAGCTATGCAGATGAAAAGTAAAACAGAACCGACTGTACAAAAGAAACCTTCTGATGTAGTTCAAAAAACATCTATATCAGGACGTGAATTTAGAAAACATGTGGTACATGTAAAGGCAGATAAATTAAATAGTGCAGCTATTGATTCTATAGATAAAGAAAATAGTGCAATAGCAAGTGTAAAAAATTGGAAAGATATGCCACTTGAAGAGAGAAAAAAAGAGAAAGATAAGCTTTTCCCAATTATAGATGACGCTATTGCAAAAAATGAAGCATCTCGTGATAAAAGCGGTAGAAATTCTAAAAAGATACCCTTTTACAATGAGATGATAAAAGATCTTGAGGGTGATAAAGCCGCTATCTTACAAGCACTTACTTCAGCAGATGATTATTCATTAAAAGAGCTTTTAGATATTAAGGCAGATGTAGTTAACTATGATGCTTTAGAGAAAACAACATGGAACAAGATATGGGGAGCACTTACTAGTGATATATTTGCACTAATAAAAGAGGTAGCTATGGGTGCACTTGGGCTTGCAATAGGAGCTTCAATGATTGCTGCGGTTGTGGCTTCTTTTGCAGTTTTCTTACTGATTCAAGGTATCGCAAAGATTTTAGGCAGCGGTATAGATATAGCAAAAGCTATTTTAGAGTACAGAGCTAAGAAAAAAGCAGAACTGGACGGAACTGAAGTTAATGAATCTTTAATGGTGAAATTATTAAATATATTAAGTAGTGTATTTGGAGCTTTATCGGGATTTGATCCAAAAGAGTTAGTTACAAGTATTATTCAAGCTTCAATTGACGCAATTAAATTATTAGAAAATTGGCCTGAGGACTCAAAACTAGGAAAGTACATCAAAAAGTTCTTAACTGTATTTAAATATGTTGAAAAAGTGTTTAAAGGTTTTATGAATCTTACGGGTTGGATAGAAGCAGGTAAAGAGGGGATGAAAGGTGGATTTATAGAGGAGCAGACAAATGATAAAGGTCAAAAAAATGGAGAATACGCTATCTCCTCAGGGTTAGGATTTGGGGACTCTGTTGTAGGAGCAACCAGTGATACTATGGATGATCTGCAAGAGGTAGATGAAGATAGAAAAAAATATCGTGAACATAAAAAAACTAAATAGTGATATCTTATTGGGCTATACGCCCAAGGGTTCCTATCACTACATTTAGGTTTACAAAGGTTATATTTCCGGATTCTTTAAGTGCTTTGAGGTCTGATTTGTATTGTTTATATTTTGGTTCATTTATTTTTTTGAATTCTCCTATAGCATCTTCTATATTTTCCGTACTTCTTTTAAAATGCATCACTTTATCTATTATATCTGATACTATTTGAAGAGTATTTTTGACCATTCTTTGTTGAAGTCTTTCATCCCATATGCTGTTTACTTCGAGTTCTTTGATATATCTGTTCAGCTCAAGAATATTAAGATCTTCCGTTGTGCTTAAAAATAGATTTGCTATTTCAAAGAAATCATACTTTACATCTTCTTTTACTTTGATAATAGTCGTAAGCATTCTTATATACTCTATCATTGAGAAGAATTTTCTGATTTTTGTATTGTTGCAGCTGCTTTCCCCTTTTTGGGTACTGTTATCAATAAACTTTGACATAGCAAGTTTATATTCATGCATCCTTTCAAATATTAATATTTCATTTTCTCCGTGCTCTATAACCCAATAGGTTAAGAACTCCAAGGCATCATCAAGTTCAATAAGGTATTTATATTGTTTTTTATAGTCGATATTATAATCTTCTCTAAAAATCTCATGTCGTATATCACTTGCGGATACTATATCATTTAATACTATAAATGCTTTAATTTTAAGCATAAATTGTTTTGCTCCAAGACGGTTAAAGTCAGATATAAATGTACTTCCTTGTGTATTAATGATCATATTTGCTATATTTGTTGCTATTATCTCATTTTTTAGAGGATGATTGTTTACCTCTTTGGAATATAGAGTATCAAAAGATTTTGGGAAATATTTATATAAAAAGTCTATGGCTATCGGTGTTTCTAAAAATGATTTATCATTTAATATCTGTACCTTTACAAACATCTTGGCAAAAGAGAGCATCACTGATAATATAGGTCTTATAAGTGTTTTCTCTTTTGTTAATATTCTGTCAAGTTCCAACGCCGAGGGTATCTCATACTCTTTTGGTACAAAGTTATCTATATTTACTTCTAAAACCTGAATTGCGCTTTTAAACTTCTCAAGTTCTTTGGAGCTTCTTATCTCATCTAAAGAGAGTGCAAGAGACTGAAAGTAGTTGGTCCAAATAACGGTTCTTTCCACATCACTTTCTAAACTGTGAAGAACTTCAAGTCTTTGTTCATCACTTATTACGTTTTTTGTCACTAAAGAGTTTAATATGATCTTTAGATTGACTTCATAATCAGAGGTATGAACACCTGCAGAGTTATCAATACTGTCTGTATTTATCTTCCCCCCTTTTAAAGCGTAGTCAACTCTTGCTTTTTGTGTAAAGCCTAGATTTCCCCCTTCACATACGGCATAAGCTTGAATATCTTTTGCTCTTACACGTACGGATTCATTAGGTTTATCACCTATTTGTGAATCGCTTTCATCATTTCCCTTTACATAAGTACCGACGCCTCCGTTGAACAACAGATCAACTTTTGCACGTAAAACAGCCTTTGAAAGCTCTTCACCGTTTAAAACATCAACTTTTATATTTAAAAGCTCTTTTATCTGTGAAGATAGTTTTATGGATTTGTCAGACTTGCAAAACACACCGCCGCCTAAACTTATTAGAGTTGTATCGTAGTGTTCCCAGCTTTGGTTTTCTTTAAATAGTCTTTCTCTTTCTTTGTATGCCTTTTCAAGATCCGGATCGGGGTCTATAAATATATTTTTAGAACTAATTGCACCTATAAGTTTAAAGTTTTGGCTTAATTGAATACCGTTACCAAATACATCTCCCGAGGGGGAACCTATCCCCACAACGCTTATTGGCTCATTGTAGAAGTTTTTATTGTTTTGTATGAAAAATCTTTCAACAGATCTAATAGAACCTTTTGCGGTAATACCCATTGTTTTATGGTTGTATCCGTTAGTACCGCCGCTTGCAAATGCGTCACCAAGCCAGAAATCTCTTTTTATACTTATACTATTTGCCACATCGCTCATAGATGAGGTTCCTTTATCGGCCGCTACAACAAAGTATGGATCCTCATCGTCATAAATTAATATATCGTTATCTTGAACGATTATGTTATCTTTATAATTATCTACAACATCAATAAGAGCATTTATAAAAAGTGTATAAACCTCTTTAAAATCATCTTTTGTAGCTTTTGGGTTATTTATAAAAAAACCACCTTTTGCACCTTGCGGAATAATAACAGAGTTTTTGCTCCTTTGTGCTTGCATAAGTGATTTTATCTCATCTCTGTAATCTAAAGATCTGTCACTCCACCTAAGACCTCCTCTGCTTACTTTTGTTCTTCTTAGGTGTGTACCTTTAAATTTATTGTGAAAAACAAATATCTCTATTTTGGGCTGTACACCGCTTAGATGTGTCATAAGTTTTGTTACGTCTATTTTTATAGCGAGTGCATGATCTAGGAATATATTTTTATATTTAAAGAAATTTGTACGAACCAATGCTTTTAAAATATGGAAGAATACTATTAGTATCTTGTCATCGGTTATATCTTTTACCTCTTTTATTATTTGGTTTAGTTTATCTGTGATATTCTCAAGTTGTTTAGGTATATCTTTTAATTTTTTGTCAAATTTTGTTAAAAAATATTTGATGAATAGGGATGATATATCAGGATACTTTATAAGTGTCTGCTTAATAGAATCTTTACTTTGTTTAGGAAGAATTTGTTCCTCATATACAAGGAGTGTATTTAAAATACCTAATTGCTTCGGGTTGAGATTTGCAGTTATTGAGAGACAGTTTATCTCACTATTTAACATTTTTTTCTGTAGTACCGCATCAATTACGAGCTTTATATTTTTATGTGATCTAGAGTATATGGTTTTAGTTATATTTAATATAAGATATTTTCTGGAATATATGATAAGATCATCTATTTTATATTCATAAGAATACTCTTTGTCTATGTCAAATCTAAAGTTTTGAAGCATGGGCATATAGTCTGATAGAGTCGGTTTTTTTAGTGAGTAGATTGTAACCTCTACCATATCATTTACTCTTAGTACCTCAGAAGTTATTTTTGAGCTTTCAAGTTCCTTAAAAATCTGCTGGTCTATCTGGCTTGTCATATTGGGTGAAGCTCCTACTTTTTCCATATTAACCCTTTTTTAATTTATTATATTAAAAAAACTATTAATAAGATATAGTAAGAGTGAACTAATGATCTAATATGTTCAGGGTTATAGCAAATTCAAGACCGTTGTATTTTTCCCCTTCAATTTCAAATATATCATTATGTGCATCTATATGACCTTTCATAGCATCTGTTATAAGATTATATATCATATGCAGACCAAGTCCCGTACCTTGAGATTGGTGTTTCGTAGTAAAGTAGGGGTCAAATACTTTTTGTATAATATCGTCGGTTGTTCCTCCCCCGTTGTCTTTGAACCTAAGTATAATCTTATCCTTTTTTATCTCATGGGTTATAATGATATATTTTTTTTTAATATTATTCTCTACAAGGACTTCTAATGAGTTATTGAACATCCCCATAAAACATTGTATGAATTCATTTGGGTAGCCGTTAACGTAAATATTATCCGGCAGTTCACATATGATCTTTATATGATTGTTGACTATAGCGATATCTTCCATATGTAAAAAACTATTTATAGAATCTTTTATATTAAAATCTACAAGCTCCTCTTCGTGTTGTGTAAATTTTTTAAATTCTTCTATTGTATTGGAGAGATATTGTGCACTGTTATTTATGATATCACAGGTTTTTTCAAGCCCTTTAGGGGGTATTGCATCTAGCTCATGTTGAAGCTTTAATCCAGTAGCAGCCGAGGAGATCACTGAAAGGGGTTGTCTCCATTGATGTGAAAGGTTTTGTATAAGTTCTCCGATTGCTGCCATCTTTTCGGACTTGATAAGTTGCTCCATAATGGTTTTATTTTCTTTTACGGCATCTTCTACTTTTTTTTCAAGAGTTTCATTGATCTCTTTTAGTGATCTTGTTTTTTCATCTATCACCTCTTGTAGTTTAATATTTAGTTTTTCCACCTTTGTTATATCAACTAAAATAAGTCTAAAGCTGTCTTTCTCTTTTAGATCATCACATATACACTTTATTTTAAAATAGGATTGATCTATTTGGATCTTGAACTCTTTATCGGTTTGGATCATCTCAATAGTTGTTTTAAATATATTATTCCACATATTTTTATCTATCAAAGATGTAATGTTTTTATCTATAATGTTACTACCGAATATATCAAATGCTCTTTTATTGCACCAATGAATAATATACTCTTCGTTAATATTATAGAGTTCAATTATAGCTTCCGTTATAGTATTTAAAACCATTTTTGAGTGTTTTAGTTTTTTTTCAACCAATAGTCCGTAGTTCCCTTTTATTACATGTAAAATATCTCTGATACCTACCATTTTGTAATCGTTGTTATCTTTTACGATTATTCTTTGGATATTACTTCGATTCATTTGATGAAGCGTTTCGTCAACGGTGGAGGATATATCTATGGTTATAAGAGGTGAACTCATAACAGTATGTACGGGGTTGTTTAATGTTTTGTTTTGTGAAATTATAGTTACTATATCTCTTTCTGTTATAATACCTATAGGATTATTATTTTCCGTAATTACGATAGATCCGATATTATTATTTTTCATACATTCAAATGTTGAACTTATTGAATCATTTTTATCTTTCGTGATTAAAGGATAGAGTCTGTTTATATCAAAAAGCTTCATTTTTGTTTTAAAAGCATCACCATCTATATGTTTTATAAGATGTTCTTGGGTTGTAACACCCACAAAGTTATCTTTATCATCAACTACAACTACTCTTCTGATCTCAAATTCAATAATGGAAGTTAAAACATAATCTATTTTTCTACACTGTTTGAAAGTTACAACATTCTTTTGTGCATATTGGTATGCATTTTTTGTATAATCATGCTCTGATATTATATAGGATACAAGATCTCTTTCGGTTATTATACCAATAACTTTGTAGTTATGAACAAATACAACAAAACCGTCTTTGTTTTTTGACATAAGTTTTGTAACATCGTTTATTGATGCATTTTTATCTATACTGTAATTTTCCGTCTTAATAACTTTAGAGATAATCATCTTCCCTCTTCTATGATATATTTTTTTATTTATGAATTATAACAGATTAAAACTAAAGGAAAAAAGATTATTTTTATATACGTAATTACATTTTTATGACAAATCATCCATTAAAATTAGAGCTAAAGTAATAAACTAAATTATTATATTAATTTTTAAAATAAAAATTCTTATTTAATTTTTTTTTGATACAATTAGTGAATTTTAAATTAAGTAATAGGTGGTAGATATTTTGTCTGATATAAAAGATTTAGTTAAAAAAACTCTTTTTTCTTTGAAAAAAAACTCTTTAGAGATAACACCGGATAACTATTTTAAAGAATTTTACAGGCTATCAAAAAATAGTAACCTAGAGATTAAAGAGTGTATCCTTTTTGACGACTTACTAAAAAGGGCATCTTTAGATTATGATAAATCTATTAAAACATACGGCGAACTTAGTTCAAGAATCTTGGAAAAAGATGAAGATAGTTTAAAACAACTTATATCAAATTTATCTGATATTTTATCTCCATCTGTTGATTTTAATCTAAAAGCTGAGATAGATGATTTTGTGTTTACTCTTTCAAGGGAACCTCAAAAGGTTTTTGAGAGAGAAACTTTTCAGAATATGAAAAAGATAACACAAGCAAGAATAAAAAAAGATAGAGATTTCTTAGTAAAAAAAACAAAAGATATACATAAACTTACAACTTTTCTTTCAAAATATTTTGAAGCAACAATTATCTCCAGCGGTAACTCGTCTGAAACTTTATCCCATATCAAAAATGAGCTTAAAGAGCTTGATATATCAGAAGCATCCGCAAGAGAGATGGGAGTACTTCAAACAAAACTTATAGATACGGTTTGTAGTTTAGAGGATGTGGTGGAAGATCATAGAACAACAATATCAAATCAACAAAATAATGTAAATGAACTAGAGGAAAAGCTTAAACAGCTGCAAAATGAATTGGCACAGGCACAGTATGAGAAAAGTATAGACTATCTGACACAGGTTCTAAATAGAAGAGCTTTTGATACTGAGCTTGAAAAAATAGAAAAAAAGCATAAAGTATTTGACACAAAATATGCAATAGTTTTTTACGACATTGATCACTTTAAGAGAATCAATGACAATTACGGACATGATTGCGGCGATGCGATACTTAGAACTTTTGCCGCGGTATTAAAAAATCTCACAAGACAAGAGGATACAGTAGCAAGATACGGTGGTGAAGAGTTTGTTGTGATATTGAACTATACAAATGAAAAAGAGCTGGTTCAGTATATAAAAAGGGTAAAAAAACTTATTGATTCAAGTGAATTTAACTATGGCAGGATATCTATAGAGCTTACTTTTAGTGCAGGTGTTGCATATAGAAGAAATAGTAACAACTGTGAAGAGATGTTGAAAAAAGCGGATGATCTTCTTTATAAAGCAAAAAGTGAAGGAAGAGACAGGATAATATTAGAGGATGGTGTTGTTATTTAAAAATCTTAATAGATTGATTTGTCAAGAAACTACCTCATAAAATTTATTTCACGATTATTTCACTTTAAGATCTTATAATACATTATAATAAAATCAAGGGGTGATATATGAGATCATTTAAATTATCGTTAGGCTTATCGGTGGTAACTGCATTACTTTTAGCAGGTTGTGGTGATTCTTCCGGTTTTAACAGTGTTGAAGAATCAACCTATACGGATGTAGCCGTAGAAAGGGGACCTGTAATAGGTGCTTATGTTGTAGATAACAATGGTGTAAGAGCTTACAATTTAGGAGCAGGTCAATATAGATTTCAAACCTATCCATCATATCCAATTACAGCATATGGCGGCTATATAGATGTAAACAGAGACGGCGTTATTGATAACAATGAAACAGCACTTACTATCCCTTTAACTATAAAAGAACAATCAAGAACAAAACTCACTTTACTTACTACTATTGCTCAAAATGATGAATTAAAAGAGCATCTAATGAGTATATATGATATAAGTGAAGAGGAGCTATATACTTTGACTCCCTCAACATCATTAAAAGTATCTGCAATATCAGATGTGATGTTTAAATATTGTATAGAAAATAATACCACAACAGATACAATAGATCTACAAACGTTACAAGAGCTTCAAACAGATGTTGATCTACTTTTATCTTATAGTGAATCTATCGATGCTTCTATTGAAGAGATTGCAATACAAAATGAGATAGAACTAATTCAAGATCTAAATCTCAATTTACAAGATGGGAATATCACGGTAATTCAAAATGAGATTACACAAAGTAGTGCATACCAACAACAAGATACAAGTACAATGCTAGAATCATTTCCAAGTGCAGAGTTATCACAAGAGCAAAAAGATGGCTTAGTTTTTATGTATCAAGAGGAGCAGTTAGCAAGAGATATATATCTTGAGATGTATGAGATGTGGGGATTAAGAGTATTTTCAAATATAGCACGAGCGGAGCAAACACATATGGATTCAGTAAGAGCTATATTGGAGAAATATGAGTTAGATATACCAAACTTGAGTGATACAAGTGGTGTCTATGAACTTGAAGAGTTACAAGAGTTGTATGATGAGTTAATTATTATGGGAAGTGTATCTTCAAATGAAGCTTTAAAAGTTGGGGTGTTGGTTGAGGAAACTGATATTGCTGATTTAATAGAAAGATTGAAAGATGCACCGGATGATATAAAAACAGTATACCAAAGCTTGCTAAATGGAAGCTATAATCACTTAAATGCTTTTAATAAACAAGTAAGATAGGAAAGAGAATGAAAAAGATATTAATAGCGGGTTATCTACTACTAGGTTCACTTTTTGCTGCTGATTATTCCAATATGACACTTGAAGAGATGTTGACTAAACGGGGAGACATAACAGTTGAAGATAAAGATGCTTTTAAAACTGAGATGCAAAATAAGATGCAAGAGTTAACACCGGAGCAAAGAGCAGAATTAAGAGGTTCAAAAGGTAAAGGTAACGGACCAGGCAGCGGTAATAAGTATAAAGGCTCAAATAAAAAAGGTGGCGGAATGGGTGGAAGATAGTAATTCACGATTATTTCACAATGATAATCTATAATATCAAATAATTAAATAAAGGGTTTAAAATGACAGTAGATACAACAGCTCAACAGACACAAGTACAAACACAAACACAGATGAGAAAAATGGATGGTTCAGGCGGTGGACAAGGTGGCGGAGGTGGTATGCAAGGTGCTATGAAAAGTACAATGCAAGCTTTACCTGAAGATACACAAACAGTAATAAAAGATCAACTACAACAATTAGACCCGGCTGCAAAGAAAGAGATGACAAACCAAATTGCTTCGCTAGATAGCCAAAATATGAGTGTAGATGAATTGACTTCCTCAATTATGGATATGTTTAATCCTCAAAGTCAAGAGAAAAATAATGCTGCAACGGCAACTGCAATCGGTGCAACATTTGTAGCTTATGTATAGGTTATAAATATGTACAAAATAGGGTATAATATCTTATGAAAATATTATACCTTGAAGATGATATAAATTTAAGTGCAACCATTGAAGAGTTTCTTATTGATGAGGGTTTTGAAGTGATTTGTGTTTATGACGGTAAGGAAGCCCTAGAAGTTTTATATTGTCAAAACTTTGATCTACTCATTTTTGATGTTCAAGTCCCCCATATAAATGGCTTTGAACTTCTAAAAAGTTTAAGAGAATCAAACAATCAAACTCCTACTATATTTACAACCTCACTTAATAGTATCGATGATCTGTCAAGAGGTTATGATATTGGGGCTGATGATTATATAAAAAAGCCTTTTTTGTTAAAAGAGTTACTACTTCGAATAAAAGCACTTTTAAAAAGAGAATATAAAAGCTTAGATGATATAGTACAAATAGAATCTAATATAAATTATAACCTAAATACACACAAACTCATAATAGATAATCAACCGCATAGTATAAATAATAAAGAGAGTGAACTTTTAAAACTATTAGTTAAAAATAGAAATTCTTGTGTATCATTTGAAACAATATTTGAAACAATATGGTCTTATGATGAGGTTCATAGTGAACAAAGTTTAAGAACATATGTGAAAAATTTACGAAAATTATTAGGAAAAGATAAAATAAAAAGTATTAAAAAACAAGGATATATGATTGAATAGTTCAGAAAAAAGAACTATTATAAGTGTTTTGATTTTATATCTTAGTTCTACTATTTTGATTGTTTTTACATTGGCTTTTAGTTATTATAAATATCAACAAGATGAGATTAAAACACAAGTAAAAAATAGTATGACACAAGATGCTAAGAAAGTTTTAGAGAGTTTATCTTATGAACATAAAAATATGGAGAATATAATTAGTTATCCTAGATTTGATCAGTTTAATTCTGCTATTTACGATATAGATAAAAACTTGATTTTTTCAACTAATCAAATAAAAAGTATAGATTTAACACAACAGTTTTATCAAGATGATAATTTTAACTATTTTATCTATGAGATAAGCCCTTATTATTTAGGAGCAGCATATATTGTAATAGAAAGAGCCAATAAAACAGTACTTAAAAGAATTGGACTAAAGGTGGTTCTTCTTGCACTGTTTGTAGTATTTATTTTAGTGATAACATCACTGTTTTTAGTGAAACTGATATTAAAACCAATAAGAGATAATCTAAATTTACTTGATAGATTTATCAAAGATACAACACATGAATTAAACACACCGGTCTCTACAATATTAACAAATATTGAGCTTTTAGGAAATAGTGATATGGATATAAAAACAACAAAGAAAATAAATAGAATTAAAACAGCTTCTTTAACTATCTCCAATTTATATGATGATTTAGTATTTTTAGTCTTAAATCATAAGCTATCCTCACAAAATGAGATTTGCGAACTCAATGATATAGTTAAACAAAGAGTAGAATACTTTGAGGTACTTTTTAGTTCAAAAGATTTAAAAGTAGAGATAAAGGAAAAAGATATCTGTCTAGTAGAGATAGATAAAAAAAGATTGATAAAGGTTATAGACAATCTTATATCAAATGCTATAAAATATACAGAAAAATCTACAACTATAGAGATAATAATAGATAAAAACAGTTTTCAAATCCGTGATCAGGGTAACGGCATGAGTCAAGATCAAATAAAAAAGATATTTGACAGATATACTAGGTTTGATAATACTCAAGGTGGTTTTGGGATAGGGTATAACATAATTTATACAATAGTAAAAGAGTATAATATAGATATAAATATAGATTCAAAATTAGATGAGGGTACATGCGTTACATTACAATTCTCATAATATTGTTTTTATCTGTAACTCTAAGTGCAAATAGTTTTGAAAAAAACTGTTTAAACTGTCATTTTCAAACAAGACAGCTTGAGATGTTTATGTCAAAGTATACACTAAAATACGGCAGTGAAGTTAGAATAAAAAAAGCAGTTTTTAAATATATAAAAAACCCTTCAGCACAAACTTCAGTGATGCCTCGTGGATTTTTAAATAGATGGGGTGTGAAAAATAAAATAGATATAGATGATAAAGAATTGATAAAAGCAATTGATATATATTTTAAAATTTATAATATACAAAGTAAGATACAATAGCCTATTTTAAATCATCTCTTTTAACAAAATCATGCACATTTGTGTATCTTTCCATGATTCTGTTAATGTTAAGATCATCACTGTGGGCTAAAA
Organism: Campylobacterota bacterium; assembly: GCA_034717895.1. Lineage (GTDB taxonomy): Bacteria > Campylobacterota > Campylobacteria > Campylobacterales > Arcobacteraceae > JAIOSF01. The sequence continues at coordinate 41,541 of JAYEMD010000166.1, forward strand.
CTCCTTTATCATCTGCATCTTTCGGGTCTGGAAATATAAGATTAAAACGACTAAGCTGTGGTATCATCTAGGTAAGCATATCCTTGATACAAAAAGGTTTGATATGTTCTTTTGAAAACACTTCATGCAGCGCATTAGGTATTACCAGTTTTAATTTCCCGTGTGCTACGGGACTCATAAATTTTGTATATTCAAAGCTGCCTGCCTCATCTTGACTCCCATCGTAGATAAATCCAATATCTTTACCCGCCTTTAATGCCCACTGTGAGATATTTGATGAGTACAGAGATATATTTTTAAGAGACTTTTCAAACTTATGACCCCAAGCAAAAAATATGAATTTACCGTTATAGCTTATATTTTTATAGTCTTGGAAGTTATGTTGTTTTGAAAATACGGTCAATTGATTAGTGTGAAGTTTTTCAATATCCATATCAAATACTTCCAAAGCGGATGTAGGCTGTATATTATCTTTATTGTAGTTAAAAAGGTATTTTATCTCTACTAGTTTTCCCGCATAAGCTTTTAGGTTTTTAGCAACTATCCTTATGGCATCATCATCTTGCAGCTCTACAAATTTATCTGTAAATTTGTAACCTTGTTCTAAAAGCTTTTCATTTTTGTCATATCCTATTGGAGCAGTAAAAGGATTGTATAAAAAAATAGTACCGGCAACATTTTTATTTTTCTTTTTTAAAAGAAGATTTAGCGTATCCGTATCAATTTTATCCTCTTCATCTTTGTTTAAATAAACATAACATTTTGTAAGATACTCAAGCTCGTACTGCTCTTTAAATATACCGAATATCTGCATTATACTAAAGCACCCAGCTGCTCACCTGCTAGTAGATGGAAGTGGATATGGTTTACCTCTTGACCACCGTTTTTACCAATATTGGTAATAAGTCTATAGCCATCTTTTTTCACACCTAAGCTTAGTGCAACCTCTTGGATAAATGTTGTCATCTGGGACATAATATTGGGTGTCATCTCATTAAAAGATTCTACATGTACCTTTGGTATGATAAGTACATGTATCTTTGCCTGTGGGTTTATATCTTCAAATGCTAAAAAATTATCATTCTCAAGTACTGTATTGTTTGGTATCTCACCTTCACATATTTTACAAAATATACACATGATTCTCCTTTGTTCTCTTATTATATATGGATTATATCTTAATTATGATAAATAGTTATTAATCATTTAAAAAGTTACATAGTGCTACAATTTAATATGAGTATAAAAATTAAATTCTTTTCCATCTTCACCATTGTTTTTATATCCTTTATAGGTGTGATGTTATTCCATGAATATAAGCATGTTACAAATACTTTTATTGGGGAACATCAGGATAAAAACGATTATATAAAAAAAAGTGCAAATGCATTTTTAGATATGTTAAAAAAAGATATGACGGTTAAGTCGGATTTTATCGTAAATAATAAAAAAATTACAGAAGCTTTTTATCTGAATGATAGAGAGAAGCTATACTCTTTGGTTAATGTTTATTATAAAAAACAAAAGATATTAAATCCTTATTTAAAAGTAATGACTTTTAGATTAAGTGACGGTTCAACTTTTTTAAGAGTTCACAAGCCTGAAATGTATGGAGACAAACTTAATAAAAAAAGAGAGATTATAATAGATACAAATAGATATAAAAAAAGACATTACGGCTTTGAGATAGGTAAGCTTAAAATGACCTACAGGGTAGTAACGCCTATCTTTTACAAGAGCAAACATATCGGTCTTGTTGAGATCGGTATCGAACCTGAATATCTTATTGATAAATTAAAATCAACATTTCCTTTAGAACATGCACTATTGGTAGATAAAAAGAATCTATCCGTAAATATAAATAAACAAAAAGATATAAAATCTTTTGGTAAATATGTGCTGATAAGAGGAACAGAGTTTTTTGATAAAAAAATCAGTGATATTAATATTGATAAAAATGTAGATCAATTTATAGAGTATAATAGAGATCCTTATATTCTAGAAACAGGATTAAATTTTTATGATCACAATCAAAATATTGCCGCAAAATTACTTTTTGCTTCAAAAGTGGAGAATATAGACAAAAGAGATGAAACCCTAATCGCAAATATTTTGTTGATGTTATCAATGATACTGGTTCTATTCTTGTTGTTAAATATTCTTATAAACAAATTCTTAAAAGTTCAAGAGGATCAGTTAAAAATAATATCAAAACAATCAGGTAAAATAAATACTATATTTAACGGTGCCTCAAATATTATAGTATTAACAGACGGAGAAGTTATATCAAAAGCAAATAAAGCATTTTTTGATTTTTTTGATAAATATTCAAACATAGAAGAGTTTAAAAAAGAGTACTCATGTGTATGTGATATGTTTGAAAAGAGTGAAGAGAAAGATTATATTAACGGTAAATATATAGATGATGAAGTTTGGACTAGATATGTACTTACACATCCTGATAAAACATACAAGACTGCTATAAAAAAAGGGGATATTGAATATCACTTTTTAGTTAAAGTTCAAGAGATCAGATATGAAAATGAAACCTTGGATGTTATTGATCTTAGTGATATCACAAAAGAGGTGGAGCAAAGAAAAGAGATCGAAAAACAATCTAAGTTTATAATAAATCAAACAAAAATGGCAGCACTGGGTGAGATGATATCAAATATAGCTCATCAATGGAGACAACCTTTAAGTGTAATCTCAAGTGCTGCAAGCGGTATGAAATTTCAAAGTGAATACGGGCTGTTAAATGATAAAATTTTAAATGAAAATTGTGATATTATTATGACAAATACAAAGTATCTTTCACAGACCATAGATGACTTTAAAGATTTTATCAAGGGTGATAAGATTAAACATCGGTTTAATATCAAAGATGTTATAAACAAGTCTTTAAATATAATTAAAGCAAGTCTTAAAACAAATCATATTGAGCATATTGAGCAGCTAGATGATGTAGAGATTGAAAGTTATGAAAATGAGTTGATACAAGCATTGAATAATATAATCAATAATTCAAAAGATGCCCTTAAAGAGTTTGATATAGAGGATAAATTGATTTTTATAAAAAGTTTTAAGTCTGATAATAGTGTGACCATTACGATACATGATAATGCCGGAGGTATTTCTGAAGATATTATAGAAAAGATCTTTGAACCTTATTTTACTACAAAACATCAAAGCCAAGGAACGGGTCTTGGACTTTATATGACGCATAAAATAATAGAAGAGAGTATGGGCGGTACAATAGAGGTTAAAAATATTGATTATCAATATAATAGTAAAAACTACAGGGGTGTTAAGTTTATAATAGTTTTACCGTTTAAATAGCTAAGTTATTTCATATTTTAATTTAGCTATAATCTCTTAATTTTGCATAAAATATGCATAGACATACTTTTTTTAAATTTTAACTTTCAAATCTTAATTGATGTGGAAAACTAGCGAATAGCGGTTGCGATTAGCAAAGTTTCCTCGAAAACAAAACGGACAACAAAGGATGGAAAACAATTCAGATAGATGTTTTATAACAAAATCTGTGGAAAACAAAGGATGGAAAACAAAATGGAAAACAAAAATCATTACTTATTTACTTCAGAAGTAGTAAGCCCGGGGCACCCAGACAAGTGTGCAGATATTATAGCAGACAGTATTGTTGATAAACTGATCATCGGTGACAGTCAAAGTAGAGTAGCAAGTGAAGTGTTTGTTGCCGGAAAACATGTGATTATCGGTGGTGAAGTAAAAACTAATACTAAAATAAAAGATGAAGAGTATAAGCAAATAGCTATTGATGCTTTAAAAAAAATAGGTTATTTTGAGAATGACAATTTTACGGATAAAGAGTGTTTAAAGCCTTCAAATGTAGATGTTCAGGTTCTTTTAAATCAACAAAGTCCTGATATTAGTCAGGGTGTTGACCAAGAAAGTGGAGAGATAGGTGCAGGTGATCAAGGGATCATGTTTGGTTATGCAGACTGTGAAACTTACAATTTTATGCCAAGTGCAATTACATATGCAAGAATGCTTATGGAAAAAGTGTACCATTATGCTCTTGAGCACCCAAGTAAACTTGGAGTTGATATTAAAACTCAAGTTACTATGGACTATGGGCGTAAAGATAATTTTGAAAGTTGTAAGCCTCAAAAGATCCATACTATAGTTGTAAGTGCACCTTGTGTATCATCTATGAGTATCGAACAAGTAAGAGAGCTTATTATGGAGCTTATTATCGATACAAATCTTCCTACAAACCTTTTTAATCCAAATGATTGTATCATACATATAAATCCAACAGGTAAGTATGTTTCTCATAGCTCATTACATGATAGTGGATTAACAGGAAGAAAGCTTATTGTTGACAGCTTTGGAGGTTATTCTCCTATAGGCGGTGGGGCACAAAGCTCAAAAGATTACACTAAAGTTGATAGAAGCGGATTATATGCTGCAAGATATATAGCAAAACATATAGTAGCTGCGGGATTAGCAAAAAAATGTGTAGTACAGTTGTCATATGCTATCGGTGTAGCTAAACCTACATCTATTGCCGTTGATACTTACGGAACATATACTAGTAAAAATGATGACGAGTTATCTCTTTTTGTTATGGAGAATTTCCCCCTTACACCTAACTGGATAACTAAAAAGTTCCACTTGGATAAGCCTAGTAAAAGTACTTTCCTTTATGCCGATGTGGCAGCACGTGGACAGGTTGGTCAAAGTGATTACCCTTGGGAACAACTTGATATGCTTGAAAAATTTAAAGAATTAAGATAAAATACAATAATTAGAATAAAAGGGATTTTATGGATTTAAAACATTTTTTTAATAAGATCAAAACAGAAGTATTGGAAAAGCAGGAGAAACAAAAGAATGATCCTGCATTTGTAGAAAATCAAAGCCACTGGGTAAAATGCCCCTCTTGTGAATCTTTGATGTTTTTTAAAGAGGTTGAGAATTTAAATCACATATGCCCTAAATGTAATTTTCATATGAGAATCGGTGCTAAAAAAAGGGTAGAACTTATAGCAGATGAGGGTAGTTTTGTTGAGTATGACGGAGAACTTCATCCTACAGATCCTTTATCGTTCGTAGATAGCAAGTCTTATCAAAAAAGACTTGAAGAAGCACTTCATAAAACCGGTAAAACATCTTCTGTTGTTTCAGGTGAATGTACTATAGACGGTGTAGGTGTCCAGCTTGTTGTTTTTGATTTTTCATTTTTAGGGGGTTCTTTAGGATCTGTTGAGGGTGAAAAGATTGTAAGAGCTTGTAACAGAGCTATGGAGAAGAAACAGGGTGTTATTATTGTTAGTGCTTCAGGCGGTGCCAGGATGCAGGAGTCTACATTTAGCTTGATGCAGATGGCAAAAACCAGTGCAGCACTTAGAAAGCTTGATAATATGGGACTTCCTTATATCTCTATCTTAACTGATCCTACATTTGGAGGTGTTAGTGCCTCTTTTGCATTCCTGGGTGATATTATTATGGCAGAGCCGGGTGCGTTGATCGGTTTTGCGGGTGCTAGAGTTATTAAGCAAACAATCGGTAAAGATCTTCCTGATGGATTCCAAAAGTCTGAGTTCCTTTTAGAACACGGAAGTATTGATATGGTAGTACAAAGAAATGAGATGAAGAAAACTCTTCATGATCTACTTGTACTTTTCTCAAAGGAAGATGCTGCTTCATAAAAGCAGTGTAATATTTAACTTGAATAAAATATACGCATTATGCGATTTTGAACTGCTTCAAGGTTACAATGTAACTTTGGAACAGTATTTAAACTTACTAGAGAAATACAATGTTATCTATATACAATACAGAGATAAGATAAACCCACTAGATATCCAAAAACAAAACCTTCAGTTTTTAAAAGCCAATACAGATATACCTGTTATTATCAACGATAAACTAGAACTTCTGGAATTTGCAGACGGTCTTCATTTTGGACAGGAAGATCTTCTTAGAATTAAAAATGAGGAGTTAAAAGTTAAGAGCGATGAACTTCTATTGAGATTTTTACGTAAAAGATACCCAAATAAAATCTTTGGGCTCTCTACTCATAACGAAGTAGAGATACTTGAAGCCAATAAGTTAGATCTTGATTATATAGGACTTGGTGCCTTTAGAAATACGTCTACAAAAGATGTACCGAATATACTAGGAGACAAGATCTCATATTTGGCTAAAATCTCTAAATATCCTGTTGGTGCAATAGGTGGTGTCAGGGTGAATGATAATATAGAAAATATCTCTTTTAACGTTATTGGAAGTGACCTTTTAAAACAATAATCAACTTATAAAAACTTTCAAAAAAATCTTTTCATTTTCAGCTTATTTTAGATAAAATTGGTCTACATAATAAATTATTTAAAATGGATAGATTGATGATAGTAAATATAACTTTACCCGATACACAATACGATATAACAATAGATAAATTACACCCTATAAGCTTAAATAAAAAGGTTGTTGTTGTAACAAACCCCACAGTATCCGGTTTACATCTTGATTATCTTTTATCAAAGATAGAGGCATCTGAACTTAGCGTAGTAACAATACCCGACGGTGAACAATATAAAACAATGACAACAATAGAGACTATTCTTGAGCACTGTTTTGAGCATAAGCTTAACAGAAGCTCGGTTCTTATCGCATTTGGAGGCGGTGTTATAGGTGATATGACCGGTTTTGCCGCAAGTATATACCAAAGAGGGATTGATTTTATACAAGTACCCACAACACTTTTAAGCCAAGTAGATGCAAGTGTAGGTGGAAAAACAGGTATAAACAATAAATTCGGTAAAAACCTTGTGGGTGCTTTTCATCAGCCAATAGCCGTAAATATTGATCCGTACTTTTTAACTACTCTTCCAAAAAGAGAGTTTGGTGCAGGTGTGGCGGAGATTGTAAAGATGGCAGTATGTTTTAATAAAGATTTTTTCCAATGGCTTGAAAATAATGATATGAGTGATGAAGAGAATATAAAAACAGCTATCCAAAAATCAGTTGAAACAAAAGCTTGGGTTGTATCACAAGATGAAAAAGAGAAAGGTTTAAGGGCAGCTCTTAATTACGGTCACACCTTCGGGCATGTTATAGAAAATGAAACCAACTACGATACATATCTACACGGTGAAGCTGTAGGTATAGGTATGTGTATGGCAAATGACCTTGCCGTCAAGCTTCAAATCATGACACAAGAGGAAGCAAATAGAGTAAAAAAACTATTAGAAAAATACGATATTCCCACCTCTTATAAAATAGAGGATGTGGAAGATTTTTATGAGCATTTCTTTTTAGATAAAAAAAGCCTTGATAAAAAGATAAAATTTATACTCCCTGTTGGAATCGGTGATTGTAAAATAACTGACGAGATTTTAAAAGATGATGTAATAGAGGTATTGAAAGATTTCTAATGAAAAATTTTGTTAAACTAGTATTCTTATTATTTTTTATCCTTAGTGGATCTGTTTTTGCCAAGGATGAAAAAAAACCGATAGATAAAGATAAGCAGTATAATTTACTGAAAAACCAGCTTGATGATATAAATGAAGATCTGGAAGGTAATATTTGGATCACAAGATACAATAACTATCTAACATACCGAAAAATAGAAACAGAGCTTGCAAAAATAAAAAAAGATGCCAAGAAATACGGTAACTGGAAAGGTGATCAATGGAAAGAACTTTCATATCAGCTTACAAATAAAATCAAGATTAAAGAGAATGAGCTTGAACTGATAAGTGAGTATAAAGATTCACCCATAGGAAAACAGATAAAACCCTCAGATATACCAAAACCACCCGTAGTTACAAATCCTATAAGTATAATAGAAGCTTGGACTTATGCTCAAAGTCTTGAAGAGAATATGGAAAACTATCAGGATATAAAAGATGAACTTACACAACTTCTAGAAAAAATAAAGAAAAAGATAAAACTATTAACAGATTTAAATAAAATTAAAAAAGATGATCAATATAAAGAAGAATTAGAAAAATTAAAAAGAGAGTTAAAAGATTTTATTATGGTAGTTGAGATTGTATCAACTACGGATGAAGTATACAATAAAAAGATTGCACAAATTATACAAGAGTTAAAAGACAGTGTTGCCGCTGAAATTGGAAGAAGTATTAAGATAGCAGCTATTATCGCCCTTCTTTTCCTCCTATCCGTAGGTGTAAAGATTGCTACTAAAAAGTATATTGAGGATGATGACAGGTACTATACTACAAACAAACTTATTAATTTTATATTTATCGTTATTATAGTTTTTGTACTTTTATTCTCTTATATAGAAAACGTTTCATATCTGGTTACGATCCTTGGATTTGCATCAGCAGGTATTGCTATTGCATTAAAAGACTGGTTTATGTCAATATTCGGCTGGATGGCTATTATGACAAGCGGTGCGATTACTGTTGGAGATAGGATAAAGGTTGTAAGAGAAGGTATTGAAGTTGTGGGGGATGTACTGGATATATCTTTATTTAAAATTTCCGTAAGGGAAGATGTCACATTGACCTCATATACAACAAACAGAAGAAGCGGACGGGTATTCTTTATACCCAACAACTATATCTTTACCGATCTTATTTCAAACTACACTTTTGATAACCTAAGAACGGTATGGGACGGTATTGATATCTATATCACTTTTGATTCAAACCATAAAAAAGCAAAAGAGTTAGCACGCTCTATATTGGAAACACACTCTAAGGGATATACGGATCTTACTAGAAAAAGACTTCAAAAGATGAGAAAAAAATATGTTCTAAGAAGTTCTAACCCGGACCCAAGAGTATTTTCATTTATCGAGCCTTACGGTATAGTCGTTTCATGCTGGTATTATACAAATTCTCATGCCACATTAGCTCTTAGAAGCACGATAAGTATGGAGATACTTGAAGCTTTTAAAGCAGCCGATGATATATACATAGCTTACCCTACGCAAACGCTTAGAGTATCTAACAATGCACAAACAGAAGCGGAAAGTCTGCTTCCTGGAAGCTCATCAACGGGATTATTTGATCCTCCGGTAACAACATAAAGTGAATTTATGAGCAATAAAGAAAAAGTTTTTTTTAAAACATTCGGGTGTAGAACAAATATCTTTGATACACAAGTTATGATGAATAGACTTGAAGATTTTCAGTTAACGGAAGATGAAAAAGAAGCCGATATTGTAGTTATAAATTCATGTACTGTTACAAACAGTGCAGATTCAACAGCCAGAAGCTATATAAACAGTTTAAAAAAACTTCCAAAAACTCCAAGGGTTATATTCACAGGCTGCGGTGTATGGACAAAAGGGGAAGATCTATTTAAAACTAAAAAAATAGATGCCCTTTTTGGACATAGTGAAAAAGAGAAGATCAACACACTTTTAAAAGATCAAACAAGATTCTTTAAAGCAGGTGACCTAGAACATATTGACGATACTATAATAGATAAGATGATAGGCAAAAGCCGTGCTTTTGTAAAGATACAAGAGGGTTGTGACTTTAGATGCAGCTACTGTATCATCCCCTATGTTAGGGGTAATTCAAGAAGTTACGATGAGCATAAGATATTACAACAGATAACAACACTTGCTATTAACGGTTTTGGTGAGTTTATCTTAACAGGAATCAATGTAGGTTCATACGGAAAAGAAAACGGAAGCGTAGGTAAAAAAGACAGATTAGCACAGCTTTTAAAAAAAATATCACTGATACGAGGGGTAAGAAGAGTACGTCTTGGAAGTGTGGAACCTGTTCAGATAACAGATGAGTTCAAAGAGATACTAACTGAACCTTGGATGGGGAAACATCTTCATATTGCTTTACAGCATACAAATAAAGAGATGTTAAAATATATGAATAGAAGAAATAAAGTAAAAAGCGATCTTGAACTTTTTGAATTTTTAGCATCAAAAGGTTATGCTTTGGGTACGGATTTTATAGTTGCTCATCCCGGAGAAACTGAAGAGCTTTGGAAAGATGCAATGCAAAACCTTGAAAAATTCCCTTTAACTCATTGTCACAGTTTTAGATATTCAAAAAGAGACGGTACACCAAGTGCCAAGATGAAGCCTGAAATAAACGGTGCAGTTGCAAAAGAAAGATTAAAAGAGCTGAATAGTTTAATAGAAAAGAAAAATTTTGAGTTTAGAAAAGCTCAAGGTAAACTTGATCTGTTAATAGAGTCCAAAAAAGATGATATTTATACGGGATATGATCAATTTTTCAATCCTATGGAGATAAGATCAGATCATGATCTTACGGGTGACTGGCTTGAAATAGATGAGTATGAGGTTAAGGATAAAATAAATGTTTCTAAATTCTAAAAAAAACTCGAATAATAATCAAGATGAGAGTACAGTAGATAAAAATCTGAAAATGATGAGTATATCAGCTATTGTATTGATAGTTCTTTTTGGGTATACACTTATGAAAAGTGACAGTGTTATAGAGGGGACTAGTTATTATGCAGGTGTAATTTTCCTGTTTGTTCTATTGATACTAACATTCACCTTGCAAAGATTCAAAGAAAAAATAAGAAAAAAAATACCTAATAATAAGTTTCAAGGTGAACTAAACAGTGCCAAAGAGCATAGGGATGATATAAATGTAAAAGAGAAAGATGATAGCTCCTCTTCTATTTTTCCAATCTCTTCAAATATAAGCTTTAAAGAGGTAGCCGGAATATCTGAGGTTAAAGAGGAGCTTGAGGAGGTTGTTGATTTTCTTAACAATCCAAGTAAATACCAAAAGTACGGAGTTAGTCTTCCTAAAGGTGTGTTGTTAGTAGGACCTCCGGGAGTTGGAAAGACACTTATTGCAAAAGCTGTTGCAGGTGAAGCTGACGTACCTTTCTTTTATCAAAGCGGTTCAAGTTTTGTTCATATATATGTTGGTATGGGTGCAAAAAGGGTAAGAGAACTTTTTATGGCTGCAAAAGCACAGGCACCATCTATTGTTTTTATTGATGAGATTGATGCCGTGGGTAAAAAAAGAGGTCTGGGAAGCAATGATGAGAGGGAAGCTACTTTAAATGAACTTTTAACTCAAATGGACGGATTTGATTCTAAAAGCGGTGTGATGGTAATAGCTGCAACAAATAAGATAGATGTACTAGATGAAGCACTTTTAAGAGCCGGTAGATTTGACAGAAGAGTATTTTTATCATTGCCAAATAAAGATGACAGAATCAAGATATTAAAACTTTATCTAAAAGATAAGAGATATGATTTTGATATAGAAAAGCTTGCCTTTGATACAAGCGGCTTTAACAGCTCTGCCTTGGCAACGCTTATTAACGAATCTCTTCTAAATATGATAAAAAGGGAAGACGCCGTTGTAAACAGCGACGATATAGAAACTGCAAAGCAAAAGATACAATACGGTAAAAAACAGATTGTTCTTTTAAGCCAAGAGGAAAAAGAGATCTTGGCTTCATATCAAGCAGGAAAAGCATATATAAGTAAAGATAAAATAAATCTTTTTGATACAGAGATAGAAGCTTTGCATAGCGTATATCCATCACGAACACAGCTTGAAGATCATATAGCAAAATATCTTGCAGGTTCTGTAACCCTAAAAGTTTTAAAAGATGAAGAGTATGTGGTAAATGATAAAGAGCTTCAAGAAGCATATGATACGGCAGCTGATATGGTTGACAAATATAAGATGGAAAACAATAAAGATGAGATAATAGAAAAAATAAAAGATAAGCTGCAGATAGTTATCTCATCTAATATTGAAGAGATAGAAAAATTAAAAGCTCAACTGTTAAAGGATGAAGTTGTTTTTTAGCGGTTTTTGTTTGGAAAATGAAAGTGAACTTTTCAATGACTATATAATTAAAAATGATTTTACGGTAAACGGCTTTAGCTATGGCTGTATAAAAGCCGTTGAATATGTTTTAAAGTCAACACAAAGAATAGATAAGATACAGCTTTTTTCCCCCTCATTTTTTAATGATAAAGATAAAAAATATAAAAGACTGCAGCTTATGTTTTTTAATAAGGACAATAATACCTATTGTAAAAACTTTTTAAAGAACTGCGGCTTTTCAAAAGAGTTATCAAATAAATATTTCAAGCTTGGAACATTGAATGAGCTTGAAGAACTTTTGTATTACCAATGGGATAATGATAAATTACAACAAATAAAAAATAAAAATATTGAAATTGAGGTTTATCTTGGCAGTGGTGACAAGATAATCGATTCATACAAAGCTATGGAGTTTTTTAAAGAATATGCGGATGTTTATCTTATAAAAAATAAAGGTCACATCTTATAACCGCACATATGCTATAATGATAAAATTACAATAATACAGGATATTAAATGTCACAAAATAACAATAATCAGATTTTAAAAAATACTAACGCACAACTTTTAGATCAGTTCAATGCATCGGTTATGTTTGATAAAGAGCTTTATGAACAAGATATAAAAGGGAGTATAGCACACAGTAAGATGCTGGCACTTCAAGGTATCATCTCTATAGAGGATCAAGAGAAAATAGAATCAGGACTTTTAAGAATAAAAGGTGAAATAGAATCAGGTGAATTTAAATGGAAAATAGAACATGAAGATGTTCATATGGCTATTGAGAGTAAACTTACCGAATATATTGGTGAAGCAGGTGGAAGGCTGCATACTGCTAGAAGCAGGAACGACCAAGTAGCAACAGACTTTACACTATATGTTCAAGATAAGTCAAAATATTTAATGGCTAAATTAAAGACTTTGGTTGAAACATTTACAGATATTGCTCAAAAACACACTGAAACTTTAATCCCCGGTATGACACACCTGCAGCATGCACAACCTATAAACTTTGGTTTTCATATGTTGGCATATGCTAATATGTTTAAAAGAGACTATGAAAGATTCCAAAGTGCAATTGAAAGAAACAATTTTTCACCCCTTGGAAGTGCTGCATTAGCTGGAACTCCGCATAACATCGACAGATTTAAAACATCTGAACTTTTAGGGTTTGATGCCCCGACACCTTGTGCCTTAGATACAAGCAGCAATAGAGATTTTGCTCTTGATATATTATATAATATCTCTACAACTATGATGCATATAAGTAGAATCTCTGAAGAGCTTATCCTTTGGTCAAGTTACGAGTTTGGATTTGTTAGGATGTCCGATGAGTATGCAACCACAAGTTCTATTATGCCTCAAAAGAAAAATCCGGACGTACCTGAGCTTTTAAGAGGTAAAACAGGTAGAGTTTATGGAAATCTTATAGGACTTCTTACTGTTATGAAAGGTCTTCCCTTAGCATACAATAAAGATACACAAGAGGACAAAGAGGGTGTATTTGATTCTGTTGCAACTTGTGATATCAGTCTTGATATTCTTACATCGGTTATGGATACACTTATTATTAATGTTGATAAAATGGAAGATGCTTGTAAAGTTGGACACTTAACAGCAACAGATTTGGCCGATTATTTAGTACAAAAACAGGATATCCCTTTTAGAAGGGCTTACTATATAACAAAAGATGTAGTAGCACATGCAAACTTTTTAAATAAAGATATTAGTGAACTTACAATTGAAGAGATTAGAAACTCTTGCGAGCCTTTAAAAGATATAGATGAAGAGATAGTAAGCTATTTGGATCTAAGAAATTCGATGAATGCAAGAACATCATTTGGTGGAACGAGTACTGTAAGAACCAAAGAGCAGGTGGAATATTTTAAAAAATGGATTAAAGGTGCATAGGTCTATTAAGGATAATTGAATAATCCTGATAGTAAAATAAATAAAACAAGGCTAAATTATGGGAAAACCGTTTATTAAAATACTTGGAGCATACGGCGGAAAGGCTGCTACTCAGCAGCTCACATCTTTACAGTTATCTAAAAGGGTGTGTTTGGATGCCGGTAATATTGTTGAAGGTATGGGGAACGGTGTTAGGCATATTGACCATGTTTTTATTACCCATTCTCACTTAGATCATATTCTGGATATCGGCTTTTTGATTGATTCAACTTTTGAGATAAGAACAGAGACCCTTAAAATATACTCAAGAAAAGAGACTTTGGAAAGTTTAAGAAAACATATTTTTAACTGGGAGATCTGGCCTGATTTTACACAAATTAATTTAATAGATTCAGATAAAAAAGCAGTTGAATTTGTTGAGATAGAGCTTGGTGAGGTTATTGACGTGGACGGTTGTAAATTAAAAGCAATAGATAATAACCATACAAAGGCAAGTAACGGTTTTGTTATTGAAAAAAAAGATAGTGCTTTACTGTTTACTTCTGATACCTATTGTTGTGATACTATTTGGGATGAAGTAAACAACAACAAAAAGATAACTACGGTTATCGTAGATGTATCGTTCCCTTCAAGAATGGCACAATTAGCATATGACAGCAAACATTTGACACCCGATCTTTTGATGGAGGAGTTTAAAAAGTTAAATAGAGATGATGTTACTATACATGTACAGCATATCAAGCCTTTTTATAGAAATGAGATAGTAAGTGAGCTTATTAAGCACAATCTTCTTTTAAATAACGGTACTATACTGGAAACCCAAGATATTGTAGAGTTTTAAAGATATGAAAAGATATATAAAAAAATTTTTAATCTATTTGTTAGCTTCCCTTGCCGTATTTGTTGCAATAGCTTTGTTCTATATATACATACCTAAAACCTTGGAAACATTCGATAATAGACTTCGTGATTATATGTTTGTATTAAGAGGTGAAGTACCTAACAGTAACAGTGTTGTTATTATTGATATAGATGATAAGTCTTTAAAAAATGTGGGTCAATGGCCATGGAGTAGAGATACTGTATCTGAGATGTTGATCAACCTTACAAATGCGGGAGTTGGGATCATAGGATTTGACGTTGTTTTTGCAGAGGAGGATAGAACTAACCCTGTAAAATTTATAGAAAAATACAACATTAAAACCGACAAAGAGATACCTGATTATGATCGGCTTTTTGCTTATACCATTTCTCAGACTCCAACTGTTCTTGGATATCAATTTCAGCTTACAAAAGATGATTTTATAGAGAATAGGGCACCTGATATACCGGCTATTTTTATTGAAAAAAACTTGAATGAACATAACAGTGAAATGATAGTTAAAGCATACGGTACAATATTAAATACCCCCTTAATACAGGAAAACGGGTATACAAGCGGTTTTTTTAATAACATACCTGATGAATCCGGGGTAATTAGAAGTGTACCTTTAGTGATCAAATACGAGGATCAGATATATCCATCTTTGGCTTTGGAGATTGTAAGGTTGGCATCTCAGGCAAACAGAGTTACAGTGAATTATAATGATATAGGGGTAACCGATATAAAAGTTGCTGATTATACTATTCCTACAGACAGATACGGTAGAATTCTTGTAAACTACAGAGGTGACAAAAAGAACTTTAAATATATCTCTGCAATAGATATTTTAAACAATACCTTTGATCCAAAAGATATTGAAGGTGCTATTGCATTGATAGGAACAAGTGCCGCAGGACTTCTTGACCTTAGAGCTACCCCTTTTAACTCAGTATATCCGGGAGTTGAGGTACATGCAAATGTTATAGATAATATATTGACGCAAGAGTATATATCAAAACCTGCATGGGTTGACGGGCTTAATCTTGTACATATACTGGCTTTAAGTATTTTAACCGTATTTATATTTGCATATGTACCTTTATATGGGGCGGTTTCAGCAATACTTGCTATCTTGGCAGCTGATAATTATATATTGTATAAAACACTGTTTGAAGATGGATTGATATTAAACATTTTTTTCCCTTTAGTAACAATAGTATTAGCTTCTATTGTCTCTTTAATAATAAACTATTTTATTGAAGAGAAACAAACACAGGCTATTAAAAACAAGTTTGCATCAAAGGTATCACAAGAGGTTATGGAGTCACTTCTTAAAGATCCGGACAGTAATACCTTTGCGGCAACTACAAGAGAGGTTACTGTTTTTTTCAGTGACGTAAGAAATTTCACCAATATATCAGAGTCTATGCCAAATGCAAATGTACTTATTGAATTTTTGAATGAATATATGGATCCTATGACTGAGATAGTTATTGAGGAACACGGTACTGTTGATAAATTTATAGGTGATGCTATTATGGCATATTGGAATGCACCCGGTGATGTCCCGGATCATGCTGATAGAGCGGTTATTGCTACTATGAGACAGCTTTATAAGGTAAAAGAACTTAATGAAGTTGTTAAAAAAGATGAAAGATTTCAAGATACTATAAAAATGTGTAAAGAGAAAGGGATACCCCCTTTAGATATTGGTATAGGTTTAAATACGGGTGAGGCAGTTGTAGGTGAAATGGGATCAAGCAGAAGAAGTGACTATACTATTATAGGTGATCCTGTTAACTTAGGAGCTAGGCTGGAATCTCTTTGTAAATATTACGGTTCTAAATGTAATATTTCAGATTTTACAAAATCACAACTTGAAGGGAAGTATATCTACAGGTTTTTAGACAAGGTTACGGTAAAAGGTCAAAGTCATCCCGTGCAGATCTGGCAGATAGTTGACTATGACAATGACGGCAGCGGAGAAAAACTCTATGATGTAACAAGGCAGAGACTTGACGAAGAGATTGCAACTTATCATAAGGCTGTTGATCTTTATCAAAATAGTTCTTTCAAAGAAGCCTTGGAGATATTTAAAGAGTTGGATGAAAGAGAAGATAAAACAAATATCAAGATATATAAAATATATATCGAAAGATGTGAACATTATATAGAAGAACCACCGGAAGATTTTGACGGTGTATTTAGATGGACTACAAAAGGATAGGGGTAAGTTATGATAGAAAAAGATATGTATATAGAGGAACTTAATGAAATAGGTAATCTTTTAACAACAGAAAGAGATCTGAACGTATTGATGAAGAAGATCCTTACTGCAGCAAAAAAATTGACAAACTCAGATGCCGGTACATTTTACCTAATGAGTGATGATGAAAGATCTTTACAGTTTACGGCGGTACAAACAGATTCTTTAGGGCTTAGTCTTTCAAGTGCTGAAAATACGATCCCTTGGCCGAATCTTCCTTTATATATGGAAGATGGAACTCCCAATCATATAAATGCCTCAGTAAGCTGTGCAATAAATGATGAGCTTTTTAATATACCTGACGTATATTATTCTGAAAAGTTTAATTTTGAAGGTCCAAAAGCTTTTGATGCAAGTACCGGATATAGAACAAAGTCTATGCTTATTGTACCTATGAAAAATCACGAGGGTGATATAATAGGTGTTTTACAGCTTATAAATAAGATGGATGAAGATGAGATAACAATTCCATATACTGAACTAGATGAAAAACTGATCCGTTCTATGTCATCTCAAGCAGCTATTTCAATTACACAACATAAACTTATAAAAGGTCTTCAAGAACTTTTGGATGCTTTTATACAATCAATTGCGACGGCTATCGGTGAAAAATCTAAATATACTCAAGGGCATATAAACAGGGTTGCAAATATATCTTTAATGATTGCAAAAGCGATAAATGAAGATACTGAAGGTTTTTATAAAGATGAATTTTTTGATGAAGATAGACTTAAACAGCTGGATGTGGCTGCATGGATGCATGATATTGGAAAGATTACAACACCTGAATATGTGGTAGACAAATCAAAAAAGCTTGAAACGATACATGATAGGATCCATACGGTAGAAGCAAAGTTTGAGGTTCTAAAAAAAGAGATAGAGTTAGATTATTTAAAAAGCACTATTGGTGAAAATGATGAAAAGATAAAAAAAGAGCTTGAAGAGAAGTTTAACAATAAAATTAAACAGCTTGAGGATGATTTTGTCTTTATAAAAGAGTCAAATACAGGGGGAGAGTTTATGAGTGATGAAAGGATTGAGCGGATCAAGAAGATTTCACAATATAAAGTGGTTTTAAACAATAAAGAACAAAATCTTTTAACAGATGATGAGGTTAAAAACCTTTGCATTAGAAAAGGTACACTTACAGATGAGGAGAGGTTTATTATAAACAACCATGCAAAAATAAGTTATGATATGTTAAATGCTCTGCCGTTCCCAAAGAAATTAAAAGAGGTTCCTGTTATTGCGGGTGGACACCATGAAAAATTAAACGGTGAGGGTTATCCCTTTGGACTTAAAGGGGATGAGATAGGTTTAGAGTCAAGAATACTTGCAGTGGCAGATATATTTGAGGCACTGACTGCTCACGATAGACCATATAAAAAACCAAACTCATTAAATCAATCAATGAAAATATTGTCATTTATGATAAAAGATCATGAACTTGATGAAAATCTTGTAAAGTTCTTTGTTGAAAAAGGTTTACATATGGAGTATTCAAAAAACAACTTAAATGAGAGTCAAATGGATGAGGTGACTGTTACTTTTTAAATCACGACAGGAGGTTAAAACTATTGAGTTTTAACCCTTAACATTGTCATATAGGGTAGTTTACCGGGTAGTTTTATAGGATTGGTATTTCCGCTGTGTACCGATTCTAGCTCTTTTTCACTTTTAGTGATGATCTTTTTGAACTTTACATAGTATCTGCCGTTGTCTTTTTTGTAGATAGAGCCTATTTCGTTATCGCACTCTTCTAATTTAGAGTTTAATGGTGCGAAGATCTCTATCTCGTCGTTTGGGTATGTCTTGTATTTACATAAGAAATATTTTTCATCTTCAAGCACTAGACCGCTTACTTCGTAGCTTCCTGCACTTAATGCATATTCAAGGTTTTGTGCTCCCTCTTTTTCAAAAGGTTTATGTACTAAATAAGCATCAGTAAAACCTCTGTTTTTAGTAGTATTTAGTTCATCTTGGTATTTTTGTGCTTCAAATTTGCCAGCATAGCAGTCTTCAAGAGCCATTTTGTATGCATATGCCGTTACTGCCGCATAGTAAGGTGACTTAGTTCTACCTTCTATTTTTATAGAGTCAACAGCACCGCTGTCTACTATCTCTTTTACGTGAGATGCCAGGTTCATATCTTTTGCATTAAATATATATGTTCCAACACCCGGGTCCTCTTCTAGTCTAAACAGAGTAGAGTGATCCTCATTTGCAGCATACAGTGTATACTTAAATCTACAGTCGTTAGCACAGCTTCCTCTGTTTGGTACTCTTCCCATCTGAACGGCACTTATAAGACAACGACCGCTGTAGGCAAAACACATAGAACCGTGTACAAAGATCTCTATTTCCAGGTCTGGAAGTCTCTCTTTTATCTCTTGTACATCTTTTAAGCTTATCTCACGAGCTGCGATAATACGTCTTACACCCATATCGTAATAAACCTTTGCATCAAGATAGTTCATAACATTTGCTTGGGTTGAAAGATGTATAGGTATATCTGGAGCTAGTTCATTTACAAGCTGAACAACCCCCGGAGTTGCTACGATAATTGCATCGGGTTTTAGTGCTGCTATATTTACTATATGCTTTTTTAGAAGCTCTATTTGTGAGTTAAAAGGGAAACCGTTGATAGTAGTATATACTTTTTTGCCAATACTGTGTGCATAGTCGATCCCCTCTTTGAAAGTTTCCATAGTAAACTCTTTACCGCTTCTTATACGTAAAGAGAAGTGGCTTACTCCGCCATATACGGCATCTGCACCGTAAGCAAATGCTATTTTTAATTTTTCAAGATTCCCTGCAGGGGATAGTAGTTCTATTTTTTTTGTCATTTTAGTACCTTGTCTAATATATTGGTTTTCTGTGTTGGTGTGCAACTGTCAGAATCAGAATAGTATCTGTTCTAATTGTGTAAAAGATACTAAAAGGAAATCTATGAAGTACACATCTTTTTATATTTGTAGTAATATCAGGGTATAGTTTAGGGTGTTGGTGAATATTTATAATAGTTTGTTTAACATCACTTTTAAAGCTATCACCAAGTCCAGACTGCTGTAAATTATAATACTCTGTGCCGTCATATATCTCTTCTTTTGCAAGTTTTGATATTTTTAGATTCATTTATCAAAAACTTCTTCAAAAGATACAGTTTCCAACTTACCCTCATCATAAAGGTCAAGTCTATTTTGAGATTCTTTTATCCACAGCTTCTCAATATCACTATCCACTTCATCTAAACTTTGTATTAATGTTTCAATAATTTGGTATCTCTCTTGAGGTTTAAGGTTGATGGCTTGTTTTATTATCTCATTTGCACTCATATTTGACCTTTATATATTTTGCAATTATATCATAAAACCAATAACTATACAAACCATATCAATAGTGCTATTCCAAATATTATCCTATATATACCAAAAGCTACGAATGTAAAGTTTTCTAAAAACTTCAAGAATAGTTTGATAGTAAGGTATGCCACAAAAAAGGCAGTTACAAATCCAACACCAAGTGCTAGAAGATTTGCATCGGTGAAATCTTTATAATGTTTTAGAAGGTCATATCCGGTTGTTGCACACATAACTGGAAAGGCAAGAAGAAAACTAAACTCGGCACTTGCCCGTCTATTTAGTCCTACAAGCATAGCTCCAATTATAGAGCTTCCCGCACGGCTTGTTCCTGGAATTAGGGCAAATATCTGTGCTATACCTATCCAAAGTGCCTGCTTATAGCTTACTTTTTCCACATCGTCTATAAAGTGTTCCTTTTCTTTATAAAATTTTTCAACTACTAAAAACAGTATACCACCTATTATAAACATCATAGCAACAGTTTGTATATTAAACATAGCTTTAATGTGGGATGCAAATAGAAATCCCACTGCACCTATAGGGATAAATGCCAAGATAAGTTTTTTCCAAAGTTCTATTTTTTTTGGGCTGAACTTATCTTTATAGTTTAAAATCACAGCCAAAATTGCAGCAAACTGTATGATAACCTCATAAGCTTTTGTTACATTGTTTTGGTTTATATTTAAAAACTCACTTGCTACTATAAGGTGTCCTGTGGAGCTTATAGGTAAAAACTCGGTAACTCCCTCTATAATACCTAATATTATAGACTCTAATATTCCCACTTTACACTCTCTCTTGTTTTGAAAGTTTTAAAAAAAGTTTTAGTGCTTTTTTCTCTTTATACCCGATATGGTACGATATTTTTTTTAGATAATCTTTTATCTGTGTTTCTGTTATACCTGTTCTTGATACATATTGTTTTAGAATATATCTTGGTATCTTTACCTTTGTATTTTTAAATCTTTTGCCTAACTCTTTTAGATATTTTTCCTCTTTATTAACACAAAGACGTGCAAAAACGAAAGGTAGAGCATATCTCTCTTTCCATAGTTTTGCAAGATCAATAAACTCTTTATCACCGCTATTATGATAATAGTGAAGAGCTTTATCCCCAATAACTACTTTCCCTTCTATCTTAAGTATTTTTGCCAAAGCATTTGAGGTATCAGACTGAATATCTTTTTGATAATCACCTTTTAGAGCCAATACCGATAAAACTTCATTTTGTGCAACAATTCCAAGGTCAAGGCAATTACATTTTTTGGAAGCAATTGAAGAGATAAAAGCAGCATCTATCTTTCTTTTTTTGAATTTTTTGTTTATTTTTGAGGGATAAGATTTTTTGTAGTTGATTATCTGTTTCGTTTGTGTAGATCTGATATTTTTTTTGATAAAAATATAAAAAGGCAATAAATTGATAAAATCTATTTTAGCAAAAATCATAAAAAACGGTATCCCAAAATCTATAGTATAGTAAATTAAATAAGATTCTTTTATCTTATAAGTTATTTGATATAATACCCAACTTTTTATAAGAAAGGGTTTATATGGTTACAGTAGAATTTTTAGGTCCAATATCAAAAGAACCTATAAGTGTTGATATAACTAATTTAGAACAATTAAGTGAGATATTAAAAGGTGATGAGAGTTTAAAGCCTTGGCTTCAAAACAGTGCAGTGGCAGTAAATGACGTACTTGTTCAGGATAAATCACACTCTTTAAATGAGGGTGATAAAGTTTCACTTCTTCCTCCTGTTTGCGGGGGCTGAGATGCAATATTTAGAACTTTATGAGGGTGATCTACCTGTAGAAAGTATAACAAACAGATGGTATGATGATCAAAGGTTAAGTAACTATGGAGCTATTATAACTTTTGTAGGTGTTATAAGAGATGAGGACGGTATAGACGGTCTTAGTTTTGATATATATGAACCTATATTAAATTCTTGGTTTGAAGCTTGGCAGAAAAAAGCAAATGAAAAAAATGCCATTGTTCTTATGGCGCACAGCAGAGGTGACGTACCAAATCACACAAGCTCGTATATTGCAGCCGTTTGTAGTCCAAAAAGAAGAGTTGCCTTGGAGTTAATTGATGAGTTTGTTGAAGATTTTAAAGCTTCAGCACCAATTTGGAAATATGACCTTATAAACGGAAAAAGAGAATATGCTCTTGATAGAAGTACAAAGATAAAAGGTGCAGGACTGTTAGAGTAATGGAATATATACTTATAGTTGATGATAGTAAGATAGTATGTAATACTCTTGAGAGACTTATACGCGAGCAACTTGGATATGAACCGGTTGTAGCATATAGTAAAGAGGAGTGTGAACAGAAGCTTTTACAGTATAAAGATAAGATATCCGTAGCTTTACTTGACCTTCACCTGCCTGATGCTTTAGAGGGGGAGGTAGTTGATGTTGTAGGACAATTTAATATACCCTCTATCGTGTTGACGGCTTCTGTTGATAAAGAGGATCTGTTTAGAGGTAAAGATATTGTTGATTATGTTATAAAAGATAGTAATTTTGCTTTTGGATATATATTAAAACTGGTAAAAAGAATAGTTTCAAATAGATCATTAAATGTACTTGTTACGGGGGATTCTAAAATCTCTTTAGAAAATACAACAAAACTTCTTAAAAGGTATCAGATAAACTGTTTAAGTGCTAATGACGGTAAAGAAGCACTTGAAGTATTAAAAAACAATAAAGATATCAAAATCATTTTTACCGAGTACTCTATGAAAAATATGGATGGTTTGGAGCTTACTAGAAATATCCGTAAACAATACACAAAAGATGAACTATCTATTATGCTAATAGCAGGAAACAGGGATAGAAATATAGTTGCAAAGTTTTTAAAGTATGGTGGAAGTGACTTCTTGTACAAGGGATTTAGTGATGAAGAGTTTTACGCACGATTAAATTCAGACCTTGAAACTCTTGATCTTTTTGAAGATATTAAAAACAAAGCAAACAAAGATTATCTTACTAGTATGTATAATAGAAGATATTTTTTTGATCAAGGTGAAAAAGAGTATAAAAAAGCACTTAAAAAACAGAAGAGTATCTGTGTAGCAATGTTTGATATAGATAAATTTAAAAATATCAATGATACTTACGGACATGATATAGGTGATATAGCAATACAAGAGGTGGCAAAAGTACTTCATAAATATTTTGAAGATGATGCTATCGTATCGAGATTTGGAGGAGAGGAGTTTTGCGTGCTTCAAGTGTGTAAGTCAAAAGATGAATTTTATATAATCTTGGAAAATATAAGAAAAGAGTTTGAAACAAATATTATCCCTACAAATAAAGGTGATATATCTTATACGGTATCTGTGGGATATAGTACAACTATCAAAGAAGAACTAAATGATATGGTTATAGATGCGGATAAGGCTCTTTATACTGCCAAGCAAAACGGACGAAATCAAGTGAGGTCTATATATGAGAGTTGATCTTCATAACCATACAACTTTGTGTAATCATGCAGAGGGTTCTATGGAAGAGTATGTAAAAAGAGCTATAGAGTTAGGTATAGATTATTACGGTTTTAGCGAACACTCACCTATGAAAAACTTTTGTGACGGCTATAGACTGCCCCTTGATAAAAAAGAGTTCTATGAAAACAGTGTATTTGAGTTAAAAGAGAAGTATAAAAATGAGATAGATATATTGCTTGGATATGAGGTGGATTTTTTGCAGGGTGATTATCTTTTAGATGAGATCTTAGATGCAAAGGTAGACTATCTTATAGGTTCAGTACATTATTTAGATAAATGGGGATTTGACAACCCGGAGTTCATTAGTGAATATAAGAAAAAAGATATTGATACTATTTGGGAAGAGTATTTTTATGCGGTTAAAATGTGTGCAAAGATTGATAAAATAGATATAATAGGTCACTTTGATCTTATGAAAGTATTTAAATTTATGCCAAAAAAAGATATAAAAATGTTGGCAAAAGATGCACTAAAACAGATAAAAGTCGCAGGGAAAGTAATCGAGATAAATCCTGCAGGTTTAAGAAAGCCTGTAAAAGAGCAGTACCCATCAAAACCAATTCTTGAACTTTGTTTTGAGATGGATATACCTATAACATTCGGTAGTGATGCTCATAGTGTAGAGCAGGTGGGCTTTGGTTACGATGAGGTGACAAAGTTAGCAAAAAAGATAGGATATTCCCAATGTGCACTTTTTAAAAATAAAGAAAAAGAGTTTGTGAATTTTTAAAATTGTATAAAATATATACAATTTTTATGGAAAAAACTCATTAAATTCTGATATACTATACAAATTTCAACCAATAAAAGGGAAAACATGGGAAAATTTGTAAAAAATACAGAAGAGTTTTTTGAGTTTTGTAAATCAAACGAAGTTGAATTCGTAGATTTCAGATTTACAGATAT
>JAYEMD010000167.1:0-29688 GCA_034717895.1 Campylobacterota bacterium
AACACAAAAGCTGCACTTTATAAAAGATCTTAGTGATGTAGTACTAAATTTAAAAGCTTTAGAACCAAAAGCGGATGATGAAAAAAGCATAACCCTTTTAAAAAACGTTATTGATAATTTTATAAATAAGAGCAATAAGAACAACGGTATAGAGGAACAGACAAAAAAAGCGGTTTTTGACCTTTTGAACAATCTAAATACAAAAGAACCAAAAGCATTAAAAGAGACAATATCACAATTTACCGATATTGAACAAAAGGTATTAAAAGATATAGAGGGGTTGAATAACTCAAAACTATTAAACTTTTCCTTAAGTGAATTAAAAAAGAGTATAAAAACAATTGATCAAAAAGGTATTGCAGCCATAGATATACAAAAGTTAAAAGATATAGGCGATACACTTACAAAGGGTATATTAAAATCAGATACAACCATAGAGACAAAAGTATCGGTACAGAGCCTATTAAATAATCTAAACAATATTACAAAAGAGCCTACGGAACAGCCCTCTGCACAGATCTTAAATAATATACTTTCAAACACTGTAAAGCTAGAACAGATCTTAAATCATACACCTATACATAAACATATAAATCCAAAGGTTATTGAAAGCAGCAGTATAAAAAACCTTACGTCCGATCTTAACAGTTTAATAGATCTAGTAAAATCCATATCTAATAAACCTATAGATAATACTCATATAAGCCAATTGCAAAATATTACCCAAAATTTATCAAAAGAGATATCATCTTTAGATATTAAAGTTGAAGTTAAAACAGCAGTTCATAATCTTCTTAATAATCTAAATACCGTAGTAGAAAACCAAAAGCTTCAACCTGCCCCTTTACAATTGCAAACTATAACAAACGAAGCAGTAAAGATAAATACACTTCTTTCAAAAACTGCAGGAGCATTAAACAATATAAGTGAACCGCAGCTTCAAAATCAGCTTGATATAACAAAAGATATAAAAGCAGCTTTGTTGATCATTCAGGAAAACGGTAATAGTGATCAATCCGATCTAAGTAAAGAGCTTAAAGCTACAGTTGATAAACTTATATCTCAAATAGAGTTTTTTCAAGGTTTGTCATACACATCTGCTGCAAATTATACCTTTGTCCCTTTTTCATGGGAAAATATGGAAGATGGTGATATACGGTTTTCTTCAAATAAAGATGATAATTTTTCATGTCAGATAAACTTAAATTTAAAAAACTACGGAGAGTTGAAGATACTTCTAGACCTGGAGAGTAAAAATTATATAAATATAAATGTTGGAGTCCAAAGTGAGATATTAAGGGGTATGTTTCAAAAAAATCTTCAAAAACTAAGGATAGGGATAAACAGAATAGATCTAAACCTTCAAAGTCTTAATATCTTTGATCTAAATGAGCTTAAAGAGAAAAAAGAGATTACAGATATTTACAATGGAAATGAAAGTTTAAATTTTGGACTTGATCTAAAGGTGTAATATGGAAAAACAGTTTATACAAAAAGCAACAGCACTTAAATATGACAATCAAAAGGATAGTGCTCCAAAAGTTATAGCACAAGGGAGTCGTGAAACTGCAAACAATATTATAAAAATTGCAAAAGAGTTTGAGATACCTATAAAAAAAGATGAAGACCTAGTGGAGATGTTAAGCCAGATAGAACTAAACCGCCAAATACCTGTGGAGCTTTATCAAGCTGTTGCAGAGGTGTTTAGTTTTGTTTATGAGATAAGTAATGAAAAGGGAGATGATGAAAAAAAAGATCAGTGATAAATTGACTTTGTATTTTAACAACAATTATCCGTATAGAAAAAACAATAAATATAAAAGTTTCAAAAAAAATAGTGTGACTATAGGTATAGGGGGTAATATAGGAGATGTAAAAAAAAGATTCAATAAACTGCTATTGGCTTTTTTAAATGACAGCAGATTTGATATAGAAGCAACATCACCTATTTTAAGAAATCCCCCTTTTGGATATATGGAACAAGATTATTTTTACAATGCGGTTATTATTTTAAAAACAAATCTTGGTGCTTATGAATCATTAGGTGCTTTTCAAAGGTACGAGAACAGATTTAAAAGGGTTAGAACTTTTCAAGATGCACCAAGAACTCTTGATATAGATATTATTTTTTTTAATAATAGGAAAATAAATACAAAATTACTTACAATTCCTCATAAAGGTTATAAAGAAAGAGAGAGTGTTCAGATCCCTTTGACCTTTTTAAAAGGCTATTTTAGATAAAATGGACAAAATTAAATTATTTTTTTAAGGTAAATTAAGAAGATGTCTGAAAAATCATCAATAGATAAGCAAAATCAAGTTTTAAAAGAGATCATTAATAACTCATGGAATGGATTGGGTATAATTGATCCTACTACTAAGTTCATATACGTGAATAAAGCCTTTAGCCCCATATTGGGGTTTAAAGAGAGCGAACTTATGCAAATTAAGTTTGAATCTCTTCTTTTACCAAAATATAAAAAAGATTTTAAGGCACTTATTGAAAAAAATATTGAAGATCAGTATTTTAACAATATGCGTGTGGCTTGTATAAGACGAGACAAAGCAGTAGTTTATCTTGATATTACTATTAAAGTTATGTCAAACAAAAAGTATATCGTTCTAAATGCAAATGATATTACACAAACCATATCTGACCATGAAACTTTTGACAAGTATGTAATACAAGCTCAGGTTGATAAAGAGGGGATTATAAAAAAAGTCAGTGAAGCTTTTTGCAGACTTACCCACTTTACTGAAGAGGAACTTGTAGGGAAGCCATACAGTGTTATGTTCCATGATTCTATAAATGAAGAAGATATTGCAGGTACTATTTGGTCTGAGTTGATAATACATTCTCAATGGAACGGTATAATTGCAAGTAAGACAAAAAATGATGATACAATCTGGGTTGATATTATTATAAAACCCATAAAGAATAAATACGGTGACATTACCGGGTATACGGCTGTTATGTTTGATATTACAAGTGAAGTAAATCTGGAAAAGAATCAAGAGATTCTTGAAGAGACTATCGTAACAAATGAAGCTAAGTTAAAAATTATGGGTGAAACTTTAAGAACAGTTGCTCATGAGTGGAGACAGCCTTTAAATGCTATATCACTAGAAGCACAAAACCTTTTATTGTCTTATCAGTTCAGTGATGAGGGTGTGGCAAAAGATGAAGCTATCCCTATACTTGAAGAGATGCAAAGCGGTATAGGTGCACTTTCAAATGTTATTGGAAAGTTCCAATATTTTACAGAACTGCAGGGTGAAAAAGAGGAATCTTCAATAAGCGCTGTTTGTACAAAAGCTATAAATGTTTCTAAAGTATCTATAAGTGATGTTGTTCAGGAGTTTGAGGATAATATTGAATTTAACACATACGAGGATGAATTAGCTACATCAATTGCAAGTATTATTGACAATGCATCTGAAGCAAATGAAAAATGTGAAGACAGTAGTAACAGGTACGTGAAAGTAAAAGGTTATCTGGACAATAACAATATAAAAATAGAGATTGAAAATAACGGTGGACATATAGATGAAGCAATTATGGAAGATATATTTAAACCTTATTTTAGCACTAAGGATGAAAAGAACGGAGTAGGACTTAGTTTATATGTGTCAAAGATGATAGTAGAGCTTCATTTAAACGGTCAAATAGAGGTTAAAAATACAGGTGACGATACTGTAGTATTTACAATAACTATACCAATGGAACAATAATATGATAATAATTCCCGCTAGATTAAACAGCAGCAGATTTGAAAATAAGATTATGGCAGATATTTTAGGTCTGCCTATGGTAATAAGAACGGCAAAAAGGGTTCAAGATCTTGACAGGGTGTTGATAGCCACAGATTCTCAGGATGTGATAGATCTTGCATCAAAATATGATATTGAAGCCGTGATCACATCAACAGAGCATCAAAGCGGTACAGATAGAATAAATGAAGCAGCAAACAGTCTGAATCTGTCAGATAACGAGATAGTTATTAATGTTCAAGCAGATGAACCTTTTATTGAACCTGAAGTTGTTCAGGCTGTTATTGATGCGGTTAAAGAGAATAAAAATCAATTTAACATGGTAAGCTGTTACAAAGATATAAGTTCAAATCTTGCCGATGACCCAAATCATGTAAAAGTCGTATGTGACGGTAATTATGATGCGGTTTATTTTTCAAGAAGTAAAATACCATATCACAGAGATCATTATGATGATAGTTTATATAAGGGTCATCTGGGTATTTACGGTTTTACAAAAAAGAGTTTGAATCTTTTTTGTTCTTGGGAAAATTCCTCTTTAGAGATTGTTGAAAAACTTGAACAACTAAGAGCATTGTCTCAAGGTCAAAAAATTAAAATGGTTAAAGTAGAGTCTAAAAGTTTCGGTATAGATACCAAAGAGGATTTAGAAAATGCTTTAAAGATATTTTCTTAAAGGTGTATAATGAATAAGGCCATTTTAAAAGAGGTTAATATTTTATATGTGGAAGATGAGCAAGGGGTAAGGGAACTTACTTCAAGTATTCTTTCTAAGTTTGTAAATATTCTAGTAGAAGCTGTAGACGGTCAGAACGGTTTAGAACTGTTTATAAAACACAATCAAGAAGAGAACGATCTTAAACCTTTTCATGTAGTGGTCACTGATATAAGTATGCCGAATATGGACGGTTTGGAGATGATAGGTCGCATCAATGAGATAGACAGTTCAATACCGACCATAATAACAACGGCACATAATGATTCCGGTTTTTTGAAAAAAGCCATTAATCAAAGGGTAAGGGGATATGTAAATAAACCTTTAAAATTAAATGAGCTTATCGATGCTATAGTGTTGGCGGTGGAACCTAGCTTTTTGAAAGATAAATTAATAGAATCTAATAAAAACCTAGAAGCTCAAGTTGAGGAGAAAACACTTGAGCTTAGGTCTATAATAGATTCACAAGAGAACCTTATTCTTGTAATGAACAACAATGAAGTATCTACGGTAAATAAAACGCTTTTAGATTTTTTTGGATCAGCTGATATAGATAATTTTAAAACTCAGTATGGAAACGTAAATAAAGCATTTTTACCAAGTGAAAGATATTTTAGCAGCATAAATGATAATTGGATAGAAGAGATTGAAAAACTTGAAAGTATGAAAAAGATCGTAAAGATGAATAGTGCCGAGGGTGAGGAGAGAATTTTCCAAGTAAATATAACATCATTTTTTTATAATACGGAACATTATGTAGTCTCATTTACCGATATTACTGAACTTAAAAACTATACATACAAATTACAATATCAAGCAACTCACGATAATCTTACAAAACTTTTTAATAGAAAAAAATTAAATGATGAACTTGTTAAAGAGATACAAAGAGAAAATAGATATCATCATGGATTCTCTCTTATAATGTTTGATATAGATAATTTCAAATCTATAAATGATACTTATGGACACGATGTGGGTGATGTTGTATTACAAGAGGTTTCACAGATTACAAGAAGTTCAGTAAGAACTACGGATATAGCGGCAAGATGGGGAGGTGAAGAGTTTATGATAATAGTACCGGAAACCTCTATGGACAATGCAGTTTTAACTGCCGATAATATAAGGAAAAATATTGAATCATTTCAATTTGACTCTTTGCCAAAGCCTGTTACGGTTAGCTTGGGTGTTGCAGAATTTAAAAGAGATGTTGATAATAAAGAAAGCATATTGAAAAAAGTAGATATAGCTTTATATGAAGCAAAACATTCAGGAAAAAATGTAGTGGTGAAATATGAAAAATAAACTTACGACAAAAATTATTGCAGGGGAACATAAAGGGAAAGTTCTTCAATTACCCTCCCTAGAGGTAACTAGAAGCTCAAAGTCAATACTAAAAGAGTCTTTTTTTAATGTATTGCAGTTTGATATTATAGATGCTATTTTTGTTGAAGCCTTTGGCGGCAGCGGAAGTATTGGTCTTGAAGCAGTAAGCAGAGGAGCAAAGCAAGCATATTTTTGTGAGATAGATAGAAATTCATATAAAGTACTACGACAAAATTGTGACAATATAGACCCCTCAAAGACAACTACGGTTTTTGGTGATTCGTTCTTAAAAGTTCCTCAGATCTTAGAGCAGCTTAAAAATTCAGATGATGGGATAATTTTATATATAGACCCGCCTTTTGATTTTAGAGACGGTATGGATGAGATATATGAAAAGACTTATGATATAGTAAGAGATATGCAAAACGACAATGTTTTTTTAGTTGTGTTTGAACATATGACAACATTACAGATCCCCGAGACTCTTGGGAAATTCAAAAAATTTAAAAGTAAGAAATTCGGTAAAAGTTCACTCTCATACTACAATGTATAGGTTTTCATTTTTTGCACTGATACTTCTAATAGCGGGGGTTTTTGTACTCCCTTTTGTTTATACCGTTTCACCTTTTGAACTTGATCCGCATTCAATTTTACAAGCACCGAGTTTGGAACATATAATGGGTACCGACAGACTGGGCAGGGATATGTTAGCAAGAATTATTCACGGTGGTCAAACATCTGTTATCATTGGGTTTTTAAGTGCTTCAATTGCTTCACTTATAGGTCTTGTAGTTGGGATAAGTGCCGGCTATTTTCAAGGTAAAGTGGATAAAGCAACAACAATTATTATAGATCTTTTTTTAACCTTCCCCACATTCTTTTTATTGTTGGCACTTGTAAGCTATATGGAAGCATCTATACCGGTGTTGATAATAGTATTATTTATAACAGGCTGGATGGGAACTGCCAGAATGATAAGAAGCGAAAGCTTTGCCATAACAAATCAACCCTATATAAAGGTTCTAAATCTTGCTAAAATAAGTAAAGTAAAAATAATCTTTAAGTATTTTGCACCGCTTTTAGCACCTATTTTTTTAATATCATTTACCTTTGGGGTAGGGGGTGCAATCCTTAGCGAATCGGGACTAAGTTTTTTAGGACTTGGTATAAATCCTCCTCAAATAAGCTGGGGCAGTCTTTTAAGTGACGGTAAAGAGGTTATCGAGATAGCTTGGTGGGTAAGTTTTTTCCCGGGGCTTTTTATCTTTATGATCACTTTTTGTCTGATGCAAATAGCCGATTATCTTCAGTATAAAGCAAATACAAAAGATCTAAACTAGATCCTTCTTAGTATTTTGTCTAAACTATTTGTAGATAAAACTCTTTTTAAATATCCCAAGATATATGTAGCTTTGGTTATGTAGTATCTTGGTTTTACATTATTTGTTCTTATTATCCTTTCAACTACTTTTGCCACCTCTACAGCTTCAAGATTAAAAGGTACATTGCTTTTGTTTTTTTTTATATTTTGTTCATAGGTGCCTTTAAATCTTGAGTTTTCCATATCTATATTGTTTTTTAGCTTATTTACGGCATTTTCCCTAAATTTACTTGTAACAGGACCTGTATTTAAAAGAGTAACATCTATATTTGTATCTAAAAGTTCAAGCCTTAGAGTATCTGTTAGACCCTCTATGGCATATTTACTTGCATTATATGCACCTCTAAATTTTAAACTTATTAGTCCCAGTACTGAACTGTGTTGTATGATCTTTCCATAACCTTGAGCATACATAATAGGAAGAACCTGTCTTGTGACCTCATGGAGACCAAAAACATTTGTTTCAAACTGCTCTTTTAATATATCTGTTCTTATATCTTCGACGGCTCCCGGCTGTCCAAACCCTGCATTGTTAAATACCACATCAAGTTTTCCCTCTGTAAGATTTAATATATTGTTTAGAGTATCTGTGATGGTTTGATGTTTTGTTACATCAAGATAAAATGTTTCAAAACCATTATCAATAAGTATATCTATATCTTCTTGATCTCTTGCACTTGCAAAGACTCTATACCCTTTTTGTTTTAGATATAAAGCAGTTTCAAGACCTATCCCGCTTGAACATCCTGTAATAAGTATATTAGCCAATGATAACTTCCTTTTTTTATTTATTTCATTCATCTCTTCAGGAAGTTTTTTTTAATTTTTGCTATTATACCCGTATGAATATAAAAGAATTATTGGATAAAGAAGTAAAAAACAGAAACTGTGTGGATGAACTTTGTTTGGAAAAGCCTGATCCTCTTTTTGTTGCACGCAGATTTAAAGATGAATATATAAGTTTGATATGTGCTTTATTTGCTTACGGAAATGCAGGACAGATAGTGAAGTTTTTGGACAGTTTGGACTTTTCACTTTTAAATAAAGATGAAGATACTATAAAAAAAGAGCTAGGTAGTCATTATTACAGATTTCAAAACAGTGATGATCTATCCTCTTTCTTTATAGCTGTTAAAAGATTAAAAGAGCAGGGCAGTTTGGAAGATATCTTTAAAAAAGGTTATGATAAAGAGAATAATGTTTTAGATGGTATAAAATCAATCATAGGTGCTATTTTAGATGCTTATGACTATAATAGTGACGGGTACAAGTTTCTAATAGGGAAATACCCCAAGTTAGATAAAAACGGCAATATAAAAGCTATAGGAAACTCACCATATAAAAGATATAATATGTTTTTAAGGTGGATGGTTAGATTTGATAATCTTGATATGGGTTTGTGGAAAGATGTAGATAAAAAAGATCTTCTTCTCCCCCTAGATACGCATACATTTAAGGTATCACAAAAGTTGGGACTTTTAGATAGAAAAACATATGACCTAAAATCTGCTATATTAGCAACTGAAAAGTTAAGAGAGTTCGATAGTGAAGATCCAATAAAATACGACTTTGCCATATACAGATTAGGGCAGGAGAAGATAATATAATAAAGTTTCTATACGGTTTTTCTAAGCTGTTCCATCTTTTTCTCTAAAAGCTCAATATGAACAATAAGGTTATAGTACTCACCTCTGTAAGAAAGGGGTACTTTTGTTTTTGATTCAATATCCTCTTTTAGGGTTTCAAGTTTTTTTGCTGTTATAAGAAGCTCTTTACTGTTTATATTTTTATTGTTTAGTTTTTCATTTATCTCATCAATCTCTTCGTACCATCTAAATATCTTTGATCTTATTGTAAAAATATACAAAGGGATGATACTTTTAAAAAGTGGGATTATAAGCCAGATAAGAGGTATAATCAACAGTTTCAATCTATCTATATTTGATGCTATCCAGTATGGAAATATCTTTTCAAGCCAAGACTCACCATAGGTTATATATCTTTGTGCCTCATCATTGATTGTTGTATCAAGATGTTCAAGGTTTATAAATGTACCGGAGTCTTGGAAAAAGCTTTTTTGATTATGTATCTGCTGAACTTTTTTTAGAAAAATTCTTATAAGTTCATTGGGTGTATCTGTGTTGCACACAAGGTTTTGAGTGGTGCTTAGCAAATTTGTATCTTTTGAGGGGATGTTTTTTGCAAGGTCTATACTTCCTTCATAAAGTGTTAATCCCTCAAGATAATCAAATTTTTGTTTGTAAGCATCAACTCTTTTTATACCCATAATCTCAATATCAGGATCATTTAAAAGCTCTTTTATATATTGATTCTCTTTTGTTGCAAGTGTTATAAAGATATCTATCTTTTTTTCCTTTAAATATTTAAAAGATTGTTCATCTTGTATATAACTTACTTCTAGGTGTTGCTCTATCTTATTAGTTTCAAAAACTTTTTTGCTAAGGTCATATGTACCGTCATTTGTTATACTTATCCCTATTTTTTTACCTACGAACTCTAGTATATAATCTAAACCGTATCCGTCATTTCTGTAAAATATCCATAATGGTTCATGGTAAACACTTGCTAATGATTCAAAATCGTATTCTTTTTTATCTAAAAGTATTCCGCTGTGAACAAACCCTATATCTGCCTTTTTATTATGAAGATAGCCAATAGTATCCAAGCTTCCAAGTGTTGGAATAATATTTAACCTTACATCTTCTTGCTCTAGTAGTGTTTTATATGAGATAGCATAAGCATAACTGTCACTACCAATTGCTCCTGTTGCCATAGTAAGTTCTTTTTTTACGGCAGGAGCACTAAGGTTGTAGGTTAGAAAAAATAGTATAAAGAATATGGTTAATATAGTAAACCATATTTTTGAAATATTGTTAAATATCTTGGTCATCTTTTAAAACTTTCATAAATCTATTAAGCTATATTCTATATGAAATAGCCTTAAATATGAAAATCGTATATTTATAGTTTAGATCATTAAAAAAGGGACCACTGATAAATCAGTGATCCCTTTTTTTGTTTAAAAAGATAAACTATACGGCAGTTACGTTTACTGCCTGCTCACCTTTTTGTCCTTCACCGATTTCAAAAGTTACTTTTTGACCATCTTCTAAAGATACTCTACCGTAACCACTTTTATTTACTTGTGAAAAATGTACAAATAAGTCTTTGCTTCCATCTTCCATTTGAATAAATCCAAAACCTTTTTCATCGTTGAACCATTTGATTGTTCCATTGTATTGTGTTGCCATTGCAACTCCTTTTTTTGTTATATTGCACGGTATAAGTATTATATTTAGTTTTATATGGTTCTTGTAATATTGGTTTAACTACTTAATTAAATAAAATAAACATAAAGCCTCATCCTAGCTTTAAGATGATATAATACCCAAATAATACTTTTATTTACAAATAAAATGTAGGTTTTTATCAATAGTCTTGTAAATTTGTCTTTTTTTACAAAAATACTCAAGAATATATTGAATTATCTTTATATATGATTGTAATTTTAATAAGCATATATATTTTTGATTAAAAAAGCCCCGTCTTCAAACGAGGCTTTTATTTTATTAACTAAGTGTATCTAACTCAGTACTGACTTTTTCTAGCTTTTCGCTTGCATTTGCTAAAGCTTCTTTATTTTCGGCAACTACGGCTTCAGGTGCATTTGCGACAAATCTTTCATTTGACAACATACCTGTTAGTTTAGCAACCTCTTTTTCTAACTTCTCTTTTTGCTTTGTAAGCTTATTTATAATTGGAGACATATCTATCTCTTCAGTGGGGATATATACTTCAAGGTTGTCGGATAGATCAGTGATAGAGTTGGAAACCTTAGCTACTACAAATTCTATGCTTTCAACTTTCGCTAATTTTTCTATAAACGGTTTCATAACCTCTACATTCATATTTTCATTTAGTTTTAGATACGCTTTTGCAATTTTAGAGTTCCCCATATCTATTATAACTTTTGCTCTTCTTATTGCCGTAATAGCTTCTTCAATTATTGAGAAGATATGCTCAGCTTCAGCATCTTTTGCAACATCTTTTGGGAAATTCATAACCATAACGGACTCACCCTCTTCAAGTGTAGTTCCGCTAAGTTTATGATATAGGTGCTCAGAGATAAACGGCATAAAAGGCGATACCATTTTAAGAGTCTCTTTAAAGATAGCTCCAAGTTCAACAATAGATTCTTTAGAAGCTTTTGAGTACTCAATACCCCAGTCACAGAACTCGTTCCATACGAATTTGTATAATTCACTAGCGGCTTCGTTGAACTTGTAAGCTTCAATAGTTTCCCTAATATTTTCAATAGCATGAGAAAGTCTACTTTGCATATATTTACCAAGGGGCGTTTTAATTTCAATCTCATTTAAGTCGGCAAAGGTATCTACATTTAACTGTAGGAAATTAGAAGCATTATATAGTTTGTTTGTAAAGTTTCTAAACTGCTCCAGGTTTTTACTCCCAAGTTTTATATCTCTACCTTGAACAGCAAGGTAAGCCAAGGTAAATCTAATAATATCGGCAGAGTGCTCCTCAACCATATCAAGAGGATCTATTACATTACCTTTTGATTTTGACATCTTTGCACCAGTCTCGTCTCTTACAAGGGCGTGCATATAGATATCTTTAAAAGGTAATTCACCTTGGAAATGTTCACCCATCATCATCATCCTAGCAACCCAGAAGAACATAATATCAAATCCAGTGATAAGCAGACTATTTGGATAAAAGTTTTTTAGGTCATCCGGAGTAAAGGTATCTTTCATATTTTCATTGTTTCCCCATCCAAGAGGAGAGAAAGCCCATAATGCAGAACTAAACCAAGTATCAAGTACGTCAGGGTCTTGTGTAATATGTTTATGAGAACAGTGTGGACAAGCTTCCGGTTCATCTTTTTTATCAGCCCATTGATGACCGCAATCATCACAAGTAAATACGGGTATTCTATGCCCCCACCATAACTGTCTTGAGATACACCAGTCTCTTAGCTCATCCATCCAAGCTCTGTAAGAGTTCAGCCAGTGTGGAGGGTGAAACTTAGCTTCACCTGCGTAAGTTTTCTCAATAGACTTTTTAGCAACTTCGTTTCTTACAAACCATTGTTTAGAGATATAGGGTTCAACAATATTTTTACATCTGTAACAATGTCCTACTTGATGCACGTGATCTTCTATTTTTACTATAAAACCTTCAGCTTCAAGTTTTTCAACAATAGGCTTTCTAGCTTCAAGTCTCTCTAGTCCTGCAAACTCGCCACAGTAGTCATTTAAGATACCTTTCTCGTCAAAACAAGTGATAAATTCCAGATCATGTCTTTTACCGACTTCGTAGTCATTTTGGTCATGTGCGGGTGTAA
This sequence comes from Campylobacterota bacterium, assembly GCA_034717895.1. GTDB lineage: Bacteria > Campylobacterota > Campylobacteria > Campylobacterales > Arcobacteraceae > JAIOSF01. Next base: position 12,580 of record JAYEMD010000167.1, read on the forward strand.
CTTTAACAACACCCGTTCCAAACTCCATATCAACATGGCTATCCGTAATAACTTTTATTGTTCTGTCCGTTAAGGGTAAGATCACCTCTTTCCCGACAATATTAGCATATCTCTTATCATCAGGGTGAACCATAATAGCCGTATCCCCAAAGTATGTTTCAGGTCTTGTTGTAGCAACAGTAACATGTCCTGATCCATCTGCAAAGTGATAGTTCATATGGTAAAATTTACCGTTAACTTCATCGTGTTCAACTTCGATATCCGATAATGCACCGTCATGTGTACACCAGTTTACCATATAGTTGTTTTGTACGATCATACCCTCATTGTATAGATGAACAAAAGCTTCTTTTACAGCCTCTTTTAGACCCTCATCCATAGTAAATCTCTCTCTCGACCAAGCAGGAGATACACCTAGTTTTCTCATTTGGTGTACGATTGTTCCACCTGAATACTCTTTCCACTTCCAAACTCTTTCAAGGAATGCTTCACGTCCAAGCTCCTCTTTTGTAGTGCCTTCTGCTAAAAGTTGCTTCTCTACAACATTTTGTGTTGCAATTCCAGCATGGTCGGTTCCCGGCTGCCATAATGTTTTAAAACCATCCATCCTTTTGTATCTTGTGATGATATCTTGCAGTGTAAATGTAAGTGCGTGGCCGATATGTAAACTTCCCGTAACATTTGGCGGGGGCATCATGATGGCAAAGTTCTTACCTTCCTCTTGAATAGCTTGGTTACCGTCTATTTCAAAGTAACCTCTATCTTCCCATATTTTGTAGTATTTGTCTTCAGTCTCTTTTGGATTGTATTTATTGCTCATAAAAATTCCTATTTGTTTGTTATATGGTCGCGATTATATCCAAAAGTTGATGAATATTAGATTTTGTTAAATACAAAAAGATATTCCCCTGAGAGTTTTTTGTTTTTAGGATTGTTTGGTTTGTTTGTATATTGCTCCATCCAGATTTTATTCTTAAACATGTTTTTGTGAAAGACGTGGTTATTGTCTAAAAATCTGTTTAATTCGTCACTCATTCTTACACACCCGTGAGAGTGGGGTGCTCCAAGTGATTTAGAAGATTGATGGGAGTGCAGGGCAAACTGCAAATTATCTGTTATAAGTTTCCAGGAATCTACACTTTTGAGTTTATTGCCATCTTTATCAAAGGTGTTATATCGAATACTTTTTTGTTTACCGAAATAAAATACAAATCTACCTTTATGTCCATACCCAAGTGTAATATTGTCATCCTTAAACTTACCGTCAGAACGCCAGCCGGTCTTGCTGCTAAAAACACCTGAGGGTGTTTTAAAATAGTGATTTTCACCATATCTTATTTCAGCTTCTCTATAGATATTACCGCTAGAGATAAGATCTTTACCTATATAAATAAATTTATTTTCTAAAGCATCCCAAACAGTTAGTGTATAAATTTGTCTGCCAAGGTCAATAACACTTACAAATTGTGAATTTGTGAGATTAAGACCATTTATACTTTTTGATTGTAATAATTTTACTTCAAGTTTATTCCAGTAATCTTGATCGAATTTGGCAAGTTTTTTACTTTCATATAAAAAGATATTCAATGATTGGTCATTTTTCACACTTTCCCAGTTTTTTAGAGAATTGATCTCTTTTTCATAACAATAAATATCGTCATGACACTTACCCAGAAGATAACTGTTATATCTTTTTTTATAAGGATTGATACTGTGTACTTTTTTATTGAATTGCTCTTGCAGTTTTAATATATCAATATTCTTGGCATTTAAATTATTTATTAGAAATAATAAATTTAAAATTAATATATACCTCAAGAATACCCCTTAAATTATGATGAAAAATAGTTATTAATAGATACCAAACAACTTATTTTTTTACATTATACACTATTTTTAGTTTATGTATAGTTTAAATTATATTTTAAGGCATCTACTAGTTGATCATTTACAAGAAATTCAAATTCATCATGCACACGAGAGTACTCACTTTCTAATTGCAGCATCATCTGTTCACTAAAAACTTTATCGTGGGTAATATCATCATTTTTTTGTTTAACATACTCCATTGGGTTTAACAGCTCTTTATCATTGTTTACAAAGTCTTTTAAAGAGTGCAGTAAAGCTCTTGATCTTATATGATATTCTAAGTTATTTCCCAGCTCATCCTTATTTGCAAAGTGTAGGATTATTTCAATGTAGCTTGATAGTATTTTATTGGAAGAAGGCTTTAGGTTTAATTCATTTATTTTTTTAATAGATTCATCTATATCTTGTATAGTTTCAAAGATATAGCTCCCAAGAGATATTTGATAGTATAGTTCATATCTTGTAAACATATCAACTATTGCTTCTTTTGTAATATATTTTTCGTAAAGTTTATTTAAATTCATAGGTGTATTGTAACAATAATTTAATTAAATTCATTACTTTCTTTTAAGTGATTAAAAAAGGCCTTTGGAAAAACCAAAGACCTTTTTAGATGGTTTTATTAAGAAATTATTTAGATAATACTTCTTTAACAGCTTTACCGATCTCTGCAGGAGAAACAACAACCTTAACTCCGGCAGCTTCAAGTGCAGCCATTTTTTCAGCAGCAGTACCGGCAGAACCAGATACGATAGCTCCTGCATGACCCATTGTTTTACCTTTGGGTGCAGTTTGACCTGCAATAAATGCAACTACAGGTTTAGTAACTTGCTCTTTGATTAGTTTTGCAGCTTGGATCTCAAGATCTCCACCGATCTCACCGATCATAACGATACATTCAGTTTCAGGATCTGCTTCAAACATTGGAAGAAGTTGATTGTAAGATAAACCGATAATCGGGTCTCCACCTATACCAACTGCTGTAGTGATACCGTAACCCTCTTGAACAACTTGGTTTGTCCCTTCATAAGTTAATGTACCAGACTTAGAGATAAGTCCTACATTTCCTTTTTTGAAAATGCTCCCTGGCATAATACCTATTTTACACTCTTGGGCAGTGATGATACCCGGACAGTTTGGTCCAAGTGTCTTCATACCGTGCTTAGTTGCATGAGCTTTTGCCATCTGCATATCTTTAACAGGAGCACCCTCAGTGATAATTACTGCAAGTTCTATTCCCGCTTCAGCAGCTTCCATAACAGCATCACCAACAAATGCAGGTGGTACAAAGATCATAGATACAGTTGCTCCTGTCGCTTTTACAGCTTCTGATACCGTATTAAATACAGGCTTTTCTAAATGTGTTTGACCACCTTTATTTGGAGTAACACCACCAACAATGTTTGTTCCGTAAGCTATACATTGTTCAGCGTGGAAAGTTCCCTCTTTACCCGTAAAACCTTGAACGATTACTTTTGTATCTTTATTTACTAAAATTGACATATTTTATTCCCCCTTCGCCGCTTTTACTGCTTTTGCTGCACCGTCACCTAAATCTTTACCGACAATTAAGTTTGGAATATTAGCATTATTTAAGATCTCCGCAGCTTCCGGTGCGTTTGTACCGTCTAGTCTTACAACAACAGGTACGTTAACATCTGTTATTTTTGTAGCTTCAATAATACCGTTTGCGATTCTATCACATCTTACGATTCCACCAAAAATATTAACAAAAATTGCTTTTACATTTGGGTTTTTAAGGATAATCTCAAAACCTTTAGCAACTGTTTCAGCATTTGCAGATCCACCAACATCTAGGAAGTTTGCAGGTGTTCCACCCATATGGTTAATTGTATCCATAGTACCCATTGCAAGTCCGGCACCGTTTACCATACAACCGATCTCACCGTCAAGAGCTACATAAGAAAGACCGTATTGAGAAGCTTCAACTTCATCTGCGTCCTCTTCTGTTAAATCTCTCATAGCTGCGATTTCAGGTTGTCTACCTAATGCAGAGTTATCGAATCCCATCTTACCGTCAAGTGCCAAGAATTCACCGGAACCTGTTTTAACCAATGGATTGATCTCAATCATCTCTGCATCGTTTTCCATATATAGTTTAAATAATTTTTGTGCAAATGAGATTATGTTTTTTTGCTCATTCTTATCAGTAATACCAAGACCAAATGCTAACTCTCTACCGTGGAAACCTTGGAATCCAATAGCCGGGTCAACTGGAATTGTTACAATTTTTTCAGGTGTATTTTCCGCAACATCTTCAATGTTCATACCACCTTCGGTAGAAGCCATAATTAAAGGCATCTCTAATTTTCTATCAAGAATTACAGATAAGTATAGTTCCGATTGAATATCTGCACCATCTTCAATATAAAGTTTTTGTACAAGCTTACCTTCAGGTCCGGTTTGATGAGTAACTAGAGTCATACCTAAGATCTCGTTAGATAATGCTTCAACTTCTTCTAAAGATTTAGCTAGTTTAACACCACCGCCAAGTCCTCTTCCACCTGCGTGGATTTGTGCTTTAACAACCCAAATCGGTCCACCTAAAGTTTCAGCTGCAACTACAGCATCTTTAACACTTTGGGCCATTATACCTTTTGGTGTCGGTACACCATATTTAGCAAAAATTTGTTTTGCTTGATATTCATGAATATTCATTGTTTCTCCTATTAAGATTTGAAATTACTTCTTAAATTATAGCTAAGAAGTTTTAAAAGGTAACACTCAAAATGTAATTTAAGGTTATTATCAGAGTATTTGTTTAGTTTTTACACATTTAGCCTAATTGGGGCAAAATGTGTAATTTTTTGTTATAAGTTATACTAATAAACTTCTTGATTTGTACAGAATAAAGTAAGGTTTGCTTACTTTACTTCGTACTTTTCCCTTCCCATTTGATACAGGTCTGCACCGTGTGTATCGTTTATAACAGTTACGGGAAAATCCTCAACGGTAAGTTTTCTTACAGCTTCCGGTCCAAGCTCTTCATATGCAACTATTTCTGCCGATCTAATCTGTTTTCCAAGTAATGCACCTGCACCACCTGTTGCTCCAAAGTAGATACCGCCAAACTCTTTACAAGCATCTTTTACTTCTTGGTTTCTTTTACCTTTACCGATCATCCCTTTTGAACCGTGTTTTAACATAGTCGGAGAATAGCTGTCCATTCTGTATGATGTTGTAGGTCCTGCACTTCCAATGGGATCACCCGGTTTTGGAGGTGTTGGTCCAACAAAGTATATAACGCTTCCTTCAAGATCAAAAGGGAGCTCTTCACCTGCCTCTATTAGATCAACAAGTCTTTTATGTGCAGCATCTCTTGCTGTATATATAGTACCGCTTAAATATACAATATCACCTGCAACAAGTTCTCTTGTCTGCTCTTCTGTAAGTGGTGTAGTTAAATGATATGTTTTACTCAATTTTTTTTCCTTTCCGCTGCCGATAAATTATCTAAATATGTAAAATATTTAATAATTCATTTCCGCGAGTCAAAGCGAGTTTGACTTTTTATTTATTTGTTTTTATATTGTAATATGTGTGTGTCTAGAACTGTGACATTGAACGTTTACCGATACGGGTAAAGATGCGATATGACACGGATTTGCTTCAATATGAACGGCCAAGGCAGTTTTAGTTCCACCCATCCCCATAGCACCGATACCAAGATTATTTATCTCTGTTAATATTCTTTGTTCTAGTTCATCCATCTCCGGATCTTCATTGTGAGTTCCAAGTGTTCTAAATAGTGCATGTTTTGAACTGATACAAGCTTTTTCAAAAGTACCGCCTATACCAACACCAACCGTAATTGGAGGACATGGGTTTGGACCCGCGTTTGAGATAACCTCTTTTACATATTCAACTATACCGTCTTTACCCGCAGCCGGAGGGAATACCGTAGCTCTTGAAACATTCTCGCTTCCACCCCCTTTTGCAGCATATTCGATATCTATCTTATCCCCTTTTACTATATCAAAATGGATAATTGCAGGTAGGTTATAACCAACTTTATCTTTTAGATTTGCTCTGCTAAAAGGTTCGCAAGTTGATGCTCTAAGATATGCATCCCTATAACCTTGCTCAGTTCCTTTGTTTATAGCATCTTTTAAAAGACCGCCGTTAATTTTTACTTCATCTCCAACATTTACAAAAAATACTGCCAGACCCGTATCTTGACAAAGCGGTCTTTTTTCATTTTTTGCAATATCCGCATTTTCAAGTATCTGTCTTAATACCTCTTTAGAAACGGGAGACTTTTCGTCTTCCATGGCTTGTTGTAATGCATCATAAGCATCTTGCGGTAAATCTGTACCACAGTGAACTATGATGTCTCGTACTGCTTTTACAACATCATCAAATTCTACTATTCTCATATAAACTCCATTATTTTAAATATAAATCATATTATCATCATATATGTTAATCTGCCATAAAAAAAGGTTCGGTATAAATCACCGAACCTTTTTATGTGTAAAAATGCTACTTTATTGTACAAAAAAATCGTTATTTTCTAATACTTTTATACCCTCTTTAATAGTGTTGACAGAGGCTGAAAATTTATTTGATAACTCATCATCAAGATCAAGCTCGATAATCTTCTCTATACCGTTTTTACCAAGAACTACAGGTACACCTACCGTTACATCTTTATGTCCATACTCTCCGTCTAATAATACAGATGAAGGTATTACTATCTTGGAATCATTTAAAATAGCTTCAACCATTACGGCAACAGCACGTCCGGGAGCATAATATGCACTAGTACCCAGATGTTTTACGATTTGAGCACCGCCGTTTTTTGTTCGCTCAATAATCTTTTCCATATCTTCAGGTGACACTATCTCAGTAAGGGGTACCCCTCCAACCGAGGAGAGCGAGGGTACCGGTATCATGTTTTCACCGTGATCACCTATTACCATAGCTTTTGTTTGAGCTCTTCCAAAACCTATATGGTTGTTTATTTGGTATGCCATTCTAGAGCTGTCAAGAGCTCCTGCCATACCGATAATTCTGTTTTTCTCCCAGCCTGTCATTTTATGTACAACATAGGTCATAACGTCAAGTGGATTTGATACACAGATTATTTTTGCATTTGGAGAGTATTGTTTTATGTTTTCCACAACATCTTTCATGATCTTTGCATTTATCATTAGAAGATCTTCTCTGGTCATATCGCCTTTTCTAGGCACTCCTGCAGTTATAACAACAATATCACAATCCTTTACATCACTTGGATTAGCAGCTGCAGTTACGATAGTACCGCTTGCAGAGTAAGCACACGCTTGCTCAAGATCAATTGCTTTACCTGCAGCCGCATCAGCTTGTATATCATACAATACTATCTCATTGCAACTTCCCGTAATAACTAAACTAAATGCGGCACTGGCACCAACTGCTCCTGCTCCAATTATTCCTACTTTTCTATTTGACATGAAAAACTCCGATATTATTTTGATAAATTATATCTATTAAGATAGCATAAAAATTATTATACTTTTATACTATATATATCTCTATTTAGATTCAATAATCATCTTGTAACCTAATGATACAATTTTGAACTGGATAAAAAAAGTTTTTAATGTGAATTTTCTTATCTCTATAAACGATTATTAAAAGTTATTTAAGTAAAATAACATCAATGAGTAAAAGAATTGTATGTCAAAAATGTAAACATTATTATGTTACTTGGGATAGTGCTAAGCCTCATGGGTGCAGAGCTTACGGTTTTAAGTCAAAAGCTGTTCCGAGTTTGGTGGTAAAACAAAGCAGTAATATCTCATGTAGTTTTTACGAACCTAAAAACAATAATTAGGGTTAAAAGATGATTTTATCTGAAAATTTAGATATTCTTAAAAGTTCTAAAGTGTCTATAATGCAGTCATGGATATCTAATAAAAAGGTTTTAAAGGTACTATCTAAATACGATATTAAAAAAGAGATCTTTATAAAAAACTATGCATTTGGTATTTTTGATTATTATGTAGGGGTATTGGAGGATAAAAAGAAAATAGGGGATTGCCCTGTTATAGACAAACTACTTGAATATTTAAAAGATAAAAATGTGGGGGTTGATGAGTTATTTGTTATTTGCTCCGGTTTTAAAGACTCTCTTGTTAAATTTATGTTTGATCAAAATATAAGTGGTCTAGATGTTTATAATGATATTATGTATGTGTATGAAAATAATTTTGAAGGTGTTCTACAAAAATATGCAGATAGTGTTAAGGAGATAAATAAACAGCTTAATGTAAGTTCACACTTAATTGATGAAAATATAATTATGTCAACCACCGATATAAAAGGTATAATAACCTCTGTATCAACTGCATTTTGTGAAATATCCGGTTATTCGGAAGATGAACTAATTGGAAAACCCCATAGTATGCTAAGGCATCCCGATATGCCAAATACTTTTTTTGAAGGGCTTTGGAGAACAATCAAAAATGGAAATGTTTGGCACGGTGAGATAAAAAATATTAAAAAAGACGGTAATATTTATTGGGTTGATGCAACTATTGGACCTCTATATGATGAGCTTGGAAAACATATAGGCTATAGTGCCATAAGACAAGATATCACATATAAAAAAGAGGCACAGATTCAGAATGATATTATAGTTGAACAGTCACAAGCCACTGCTATGACAGATATGATAAGTATGTTGGCACATCAGTGGAGACAGCCTTTACAAGCAATAGCAATCTTAATTCAAAAGCTGCCCTTAGAGAAACTTATAGACGGCAAAATATCTGATGAAACATTGGACTCAGTAGTTGTATCTATTGATGAACAGCTAAGATATATGTCAAAAATAATAGAAGACTTTAGAAGCTTCTTTAATCCCATAAAAGATAAAGAAACTATTCTTGTAAGTGAGTTGTTGGAGCAGGTTCGTGAATTTATGGCATATACATTAAAAGTAAATGATGTGGCTTTTAACATAGATATTAGGGATGATATTGATATTAATATTCATATACATGAGATTATTCAGGTGTTTATCAATATTTTAAATAATTCACAAGAGGCGATAAGTCAAAAGGGTATCTCTTTAGGTAAAATAGAACTATCATCATATATTTCTAAAGAGAAAGAGAATATTATATTTGAGATAAGCGATAATGCCGGAGGTATACCTAGTGTAATTATGAGTAGGATATTTGAACCTTATTTTAGTACAAAGAAAAATAAAAACGGTACGGGTCTAGGGTTGTATATGTCTAAAATGATTGTAGAAAAAAATGCACACGGCTTATTAAGTGCACATAATAATGAAGAGGGTGCTGTTTTTAAAATAGTTCTCCCTATTGAGTAGTATAAGTTAAAATCTGCTATACTCAATTTAAAATTCACAACGGTTATAGTAATATGAAAGCAGATATTTTATATATTTATTTTGTATAAAACAGGAGATAAAATTGTTATATGAAGAGTTGAAAACAACTGTAAAGAATCTTGGATTTGATACACTTGAAAGTTTTGTAAATTATATAGGTGTTACACCTAGTGAAGTATTAAAGTGGGAGCAAAACGATGAGATACCGTATACGGTAGCTTTAATAGTACATCTTATGCAAGGGGAAAACAACATACAAAATGATGTAAACTCTTTAGATTTGTTGGTTGAAGAGTGTCTTCCTTTAGCTCAACTTCTTGAAGAATCATCTAGTTTCCCCGCTAAACTTGAAGAGATGTTTTTACTTCAAAAAAGATTAAATGACGATACAAACGGTATCAATTGGGAACTTGGTGTAAATAAATACGATAAAGAGATCAACTGGCTTAGATGTATCCATATGGAGGTATCTGAGCTTATAGACTCTACAGCTTGGAAACACTGGAAAAATATAGCGGCAAAACCTGATCTTGATAATATACATGTAGAGCTTGTAGATGTATGGCATTTCTTAATGAGTTATATTTTACAAGAAACAAATATACCAAAAGCGGTATCTTTAGTAAATACCCATTGTATATATGAGTCTGTTGAGATAAACGATGTTGATGTTAAGCTTATAGTAAAAGAAGCAGAAAAACTTTCATATATAGCTTTTGCCATTGAAACCGGCAATATGCCTGCATTTAGCGGAGTTGAGAGGTTTATAGATCAGTTTTTTAGATGTTGTAAAATCTCAGGTTTAAGCTTTACATGGTTGCAAAAGCTTTATATAGGTAAGAACTGTCTAAATAAATTTAGACAGGACAATGGCTATAAAGAGGGCACATATATAAAGGTTTGGAACGGTAGAGAAGATAATGTGGTTATGATCTCTATTCTGGAAAAGCTTGATGATATAGATTTTGATATAGTATATAATCATCTTCAAGATGAATATCCCGGGGCTTCATAGTTAATTATAAATAAATTGGAACTATTTATCAAATAGTTCCAAAGCTTCTTTAAATCTATATCTTTGTATTAGACTTTTGATCTTTTTAAATCTTTGTTTATCCTCTTTATCTAAAATAATATTATCCATCTTTTGAATTACCGGAGTACAAAGGTTTGGTCTGTTTGTTTTTATCACCTCTTTTAGTTCTTCAAAATATTGATCTATAATCTTTTGAGTTACGTTTGTTTTTACGATACTATTTGTATTTTTAATCTTTTTAACCATCTGTTTTTTTATGTTTATATTTGATAGAGTTTCCACTTTTTGATCCTCTTTTGATTTTTTTAGAATTACTTCAAAGATAAAACTCGTACCTTCATTTAATTTACTTTTTACCAATATCTTACCATCCATAAGTTCTACAAGCTCTTTTGAAATAGATAAACCAAGCCCGGTACCTCCAAACCTTCTTGTTGTACTTTCATCAGCTTGTGAAAATGGTGTAAAAAGCTTCTCTATTTGTTCTTTGCTAAGACCGATACCAGTATCATTAACAAGAAATCTAAATTTAGTATCAGAAACTTTTTTAACAACAAGTTCAACTTTACCTTTGTTTGTAAACTTAACGGCATTTGAAAGAAGGTTTGTTAATATTTGACTAAGTCTTAGGCTGTCCCCATATAGCTTTAAAGGAAGTGTCCGGTCATATACTATATTAAAATTAATATGCTTTTCACTTGCTTTTATATTAATAATTGTTTCTATATTTTTTAAAAGAATTGAAAGGTCAAAATTGTGATTTTGTATCTGTAGTTTGCCCGCTTCTATTTTAGAAAAGTCTAAAATGTCGTTTATCAGTTTCATTAATGTTTCTGATGCTATCTGCGATTTATTTATATAATCATACTGTTTCTCATTTAAATCTGTTTCTTTAAGCAGATGATTCATCCCTAATATTGCATTCATGGGGGTTCTTATTTCGTGTGAAATATTTGCCAAAAAGTAGGATTTCAGTTTTGCCGCTTCTTGTGCCTGAAGTTTTGCTTTGTTTAGTTCTTTATTTATATTAGATAATCTTCTATTCCAATAAATAGTACCTATTAAAATTAAAAATACAACAGATAAAATCTCCCAGATTATGGTGTAGTCTACAGGATTATCGTAATTTATTGCTATCCATTTATTTATAATACTATTATAAGTTGCTTCATCTATATTGTTTACGGTTTTCTCCATTATACTATGAAGTATTGGTTCTGATTTAACAATCCCTACACCTAAGTCCCATGTTTCATTAAATTTACCTGCTATTTTTAATTCCCCGGTAAACTCTTTTTGGAACATATATCCAACACTTGCTAAAGTACCTATATATCCAAATAGATCACCGTCTTTAACTCTCTTTAATCCCTCTTTTACGTTTTTAACTTCAAGAAGTTTTATTTGTGGATATCTTTCTTTTATAATATCAACAAAAGCATAACCTTTAGGGATAGCAAGTTTTTTATTATTAAGTTTTTTAAGATCAGTTATAAATGTTACATTTAGTTTTGTAGCTACAATTAGGGGTGTTGAAAAGTACGGTTTTGTAAAATTTAGATATTTTCTGCGTTTTTGTGTATCCATAGCTAAAAAAGATAGGATATCACATCTATTTTCTTTTGCATAATCAATAGACTGACTCCATGAATCTGTGTAGATTAGTCTAAAATCTATACCTATTTGATCTTGAAAATATTTTGCAAAATCTGCACCAATCCCTTTATGTTTACCCTTTTGAATACTTTCAAAAGGCATCCAGCTAGGATCTGCACAGTATCGTATCACTTTTTTATTTTTCAAATATATTTTTTCTCTTTGTGTAAGACTGATATTGTCATTTGTATCAAGCTCTATAATCCATTTATTGATTAAATCATCTAGTTTTTTTTGTTTTATACTATTAATAGATTTATCAATGATATTGTAAAGAATCTCTTTTTGATTATTAACGGCAAATCTAAGATCCTCTCTTTTAATTCCCAAAAATTCATCTATTGCTTTTATATTAGTATATCCACCTTTTTTTACAGCTTTTAATCCGGAGGTAAAAGAAGCTAGAAAATAGTCTATCTCTCCTAATGCCAAAGCTTGTGCCTTTTCCTCACTTCCTTCAAGCTCAACTATCTCTATACCTTTTTTTCTTAAACTTTCTTCATAAAAGATATCTCGACTAATACCTACACGTTTCCCTTTTAAACTGTTTATATCAATATATTGTTTATCATTTTTGTTAGCAAAAACAAATGTGGGGATCTCATAATAGGGTTTTGTAAACTTTGCAAAGCTTTCCCTTTTTTTAGTATATGAGATACTACCGATCATATCAACTTGCTTTTCTTTAAACTTTTTAAGTATATGTGACCATTGACCTAAAACAATATTAAACTCTAATCCGCTTATCTCTGAAACTTGAGAAAGTAAATCTTTTTCTAATCCTTTATGTTCATTCTCTTCTAAATAGGAAAACGGTTTAAATTTATTTGTCATTGCTATAGTAATGACAGGATTGTTTTGTATATATTCTTTCTCTTTTTGGGTGAATTTATATTTTGTGTTTATATCTTTTAAATAATAGTCAAAAAGTATTTTTGAAGTATCATAATCTTTTTTAACCAATCCTAATTTTATATACATATCTATATTTAATTTTATTAACTCAGGAGCAATTGCACCTATTTGAAATATATCGGTTTTAAATATTTTGTGAGTTTGCCGGGCTTCAAAATATAAAGAGTCTTTTGTTTTTCTTTGTGTGTACTTATTATATATAAGATCAGTTATCTCTTTTTTATGTTCAAAGGCATATCTCCACCCTTTTTTTGTAGCTTTTATAAACTCTTTTACTAAATTTAAATTATTATTAATAAACTCTTCACTTGTAAAAAGTTCCACATCATATGAGTAGATACCGTATTGTGCCGGATTTAATACATTGTACTCAATACCGCTTTTATCAAGATCATATATTTGAGATGTGGTAAATATGGACATAGCATCAACTTCACCGTTTACAAATTTATCAATTTTAAAGTTATGGGGTACTAAAGTTATATCCGATGATGATAGTTTGGAGTCTTTTAATAAAACACCTAAACTTGTATGTTCCAGTTCCCAGTCTACTGCCATTACTTTTTTACCTTTTAATTGGGAAGGTGACTTTATATCTTTTTTAACGGCAAAAGCCAAGGCATTTTGTTTGAAATATGAAGCTAATAGTACAACCGGTTTGTTTTGAAGTTTTTCAAGTATAAGTGATGAAGAAGATATACCAAAGTCGGATCTTCCTTGGATAACTTCATCTGTAATATTAATATTGGATTTGTATTCTTTTATTTGAAGATCAATCCCTATATCTTTATAGTACCCTTTCTCTTTTGCCGCATAAAATCCGGCAAATTCAAATTGATGTTTCCACTCTAACTGTATTGAGATTTTTTTTAGATCATCTGCATACGCACTATTTAGTATTGTAAAGTATATGAAAATAATTGAATATATATATCGTATGTTCACCAAGTGTCCTTGTAAATGTATAAGATAATATTATTCTACTCTAAACTAGTGAGAAAGTAGTGAAAATAAAAAAAGTACACTTATAAAAAAGTGTACTTTAATAAATTATTTATCCTCCAATAGACCCCACTGATCGATAAACTCTTCATCTATATCAATAATTCCTCTTTTCTTTAGATCGTCAAGTACACTAGCGGTACAAGTTACATCATCGGGCCATCTTCTTTGAAAGTTATCGTGAGTATTTTTATTTGTTGCATCTATACCTAGAGTATCCCCTTCTATAAATATATCTCTATTACTGTCAATATTATTTACAACTCTCCACACTAACATATACGGATTATCAAGGCGGTTGTTTTTTTGATCTATTATAACGACTATTTTAATATGGTTAAATAAACCTTTTAGCTCTTCAAAAAGATATTTTTGACTTCTGTTTTTATCTACAGTTATTATAGTGATTGGGTTTTTAGTTTCACAATAGTATTGTTTTAGATCTTTTACATCTTTTGATATTTTTTGTATCTTTTGAAGTAAAATATCATCTTGAAGTATCTCTATACCCAACTCCTCTATCTCTTCACCTGTACAGTCAATACCTAGTTTCCCACCAACGGCAAATTTATTGCTGCTGTGATCAAGAGCATCAACTACACCTTTGCTTATAAGCATATCATCTATGTTAAATCTATTTAAGATATAAGGGATGATATCAAGGGAGTCAAGGTTAGGAGCATCTTCATCTACAAAGATTGCGTGCTTTACAAAGCTCATCTGTCCAACGCCCCAAAAAGCATGCATGATCTGCTGTGCATGTCCCGGATACAGTGTTTTTATCTTTGCTAATATAAGATTATGGAACACACCGTTTTCAGGCATATAGTAATCAATAAGATCAGGTGCCGTTGTTTGTAGAAGAGGTAAGAATATCCTCTCCGTTGCATGACCCATATATTTATCTTCAAGAAGTGGTTTACCGACAACAGTTGCTGCAAATACAGGTTTTTTCTTGCTTGTTATGGCACTTACTTCCATAAAAGGGTAATCCTCTTCAAGTGTATAGTAGCCGGTATGATCTCCAAACGGTCCCTCTATTCTCATTTTAGATGGATCTACAAACCCCTCTATCACATAATCTACATCTTTTGGTACATAGATATCGTTTGTGATAGATTTTACAAGCTGTGCATTCTCTTTTTTTACAAAACCGTAAAGTAGAAGCTCAAATACACCAATAGGCAAGGGTGCCTGACCACACCAGATATACATAGGATCACCGCCGATACCTATAGATACGGGCATCTTTTTTCCCGCTTTTTTGTACTCATGAAAAAAGTGGTTGCTGTCTTTATGTATCTGCCAGTGCATGCCGAGTGTGTGATCATCGTACACTTGAAGTCTGTACATACCAAGATTGCTCATAGAGCCGTCCAGAGATTTTGTATAAACCTGTCCCATAGTTATAAAAGGACCGCCGTCTTGCTCCCAGGTAGTAAGAACCGGTAAGTCGCTAAGTTTTGCATCATCACCAAGTTTTATAACCTGTTGACATTCCCCGTGACCTTTGAGTTTTTTAGGGAATACGGATTTTAGATCAAAAAGCTTACCGAACATTGCCATCTTATCCATAAAACCGGCAGGCGGTTTCATTTTCAGAAGTGAGCTTATCTCAGCCGCCACCTTATCACCGTCCCCTATAAAAAGCTCAACAGCTTTAGGTGAACAAAATACGTTCATAAGTATGGGTGTGTCAAATTTTTTATTGTTCTTTTTGTCAACTGCGTTAGTAAAAAGCAGAGCCTTACTATCCTCTTTTTTTACCTCTATATAGGCTATATGAGGTATCTCTAAATAGATATCAAGTTCATCATCTATAACTCTTAACAGATCGTTTTGTTTTAATTTTTTTATTACTTTATCTTCCATGGAGGAATTATAACAAAAAAATATCTTGTTTTATATGAAGTGCCCTGAAGTAGTGGTTATTCATCCAAATTTTGGAGTATCAGTGTATCCATGATCTGGTTTTTAAACAGTGCATCTTCGTGCTGCTGTTTTAAAAATTTATTTTCCTCTTTTAAAGAGATATATTGACCGTAAAGTTTGTTTATATCTTTACTGACATAGTATATATTGTTTCTTAGATATATTTTAGGAAGCACCAGTACCATAACTATTGTTAATAATACTGACACTATCAAGATCGCTTTTTTAGCAGTCAAACTCAAATACTCTCATTTTTGAGCTTCTGCTTCTTGGGTTTTGTTTTATCTCTTGATTTGTAGGGATGATTGGTTTTTTTGTAAGAATCTTCCCTTTTTGGTGATTGTTACCGCATTCACATCTCATAACATGAGGTGGACAGATACATTTTTTTGTCCATTTTTTAAAGTAGTTCTTTACTATTCTGTCCTCTAGTGAGTGAAAAGAGATAATAGCTATTTTTGTAGATTTTAGTTCAGCCTCCTCTATAGAGTGAAAAAGTTCTTTTAATACCCCAAGTTCATTATTTACCTCTATCCTTATACCTTGAAAAGGGAGAGTAGCCGGATGTAATTTCCCCTTATGCATATTTTTATATAAAAATTGTGCTAACTCTTTACTTGAATTAAAAGGTCTGTTTTGAACTATTATAGATGCTGCTTTTTTGTATTCTTTAACCTCTCCGTACTCTTTAAAGATCTGTTCAAGCTCTTTTTGGGAGTAGTTATTTACAACCTCATAAGCACTTAAATCTTGGTTTTGATCCATCCTCATATCTAAAGTATCACTTTCAAAACCGAAACCTCTTTCATTTTTATCAAGCTGTAAAGATGACACACCAATATCCGCCAAGATACCTGTTATATTTTTATCTTTAAACTTTGTTACCACATCTTTGAAGTTACCTTTATTGAATATAACTCTGTCTCCAAACTTTTCAAGTCTTTTTTTACTAAAAGCTAAAGCTTCATCATCTTGATCATTGCATATTAGAGTTATATTAGGATTTATTTCAAGTATCCCTTGCGAGTGTCCGCCGTAGCCAAGGGTACAATCTATTACATATCCCTCTTTTATATCTTTAAAGGTTTCACAAACTTCATTAAAAAGTACGGGAATATGTGGTATGTTGGTATCACTCAAAGTTTTATCCTCTGTTTTATTTTTTGTATCATAACATAAATCAATTTAAAAGGTAAAAAATATTTTTCTTTAATAATACCGTTTTAAATTAAAACTAACTATCAATAATACATAATTGTTCTTTCATATAATCCCACAATATTAATTTCTTTGTTCTATCTTTATCATTAATCCAGATTAAGAGCTCATCATTTAA
>JAYEMD010000168.1:0-7964 GCA_034717895.1 Campylobacterota bacterium
AGCTGTAAAAGTTAAAATTAAAAACGGTGTTGCAACTGCTAAGATGGTATTTTCTCACCCTATGATGACTTACAATCAAGCTAAAGCAAAAACAGGGAACCCGGATGATGCAAACTTTATTACGCACATTACAGGAAGAGTAGGAACTGAAACTGTTCTAGATATATCAACTAGTCAGTTTTTCTCTAAAAACCCTATCTTTAAATTCCAATTTAAATGTAATACATTTAATGTAGGTACAAAGCTTTCTGCTAGAGAAAAATATAACGGTGCAACAAGAAGTGAAGCTGATAAGGGTGATCTTCTTACAATAACTGCTACGGATAGAAAAGGTAACACTTATGAAAAATCAGTGGAACTTGCTTCTAAAAAAAAGAAAAGATAATAAGGAATGATCATGAAAAACAATAAATTTCTTTCAGCTCTTGCTTTAGTATCTGCATTGTTATTTACTGGGTGTACAAATGAAGTTTATACTCCAAAAGCACAAACAGCAAAAGCACAAGAAACTAGAGATGATATCAGAATCTATGCTGCTAGTAACAGTGATGGAAAGATAACAAAAGAGAGTATTGAAGCTGCTTTTAAAGCTAACGGATTTACAATTACCGGTAACAACGATATGAATGCTGCATTTAAAGGAAGATTTGGTAAAGATCATCCAGATGCTGGTACAGATATGAATATGTACAGACTTATGTTTGTATATAATCCAAAGATCAGTTCAAAACTTATCAAAAATTATCCGCTAGCCGGTCTTTTAGCACCATTAAGTACTTCTGTATTCTCTAAAGATGGTAGTACTATCAATATTTCATCTCTTTCCTTAGAAGGTATGTCTAGAATAACTAAAGTTCCTATGGATAATCCAAACTTGGTAGCACTAAGCCAAAGTATGACAAAAGCTTTAAAAGAAGCTTTACCAAACGGTGAGTTTAAGAAGTTAAGTTATAAGAAAGTTAGACCTGACGGTGAGATCGTAACAAAGTTTAAATTCATCATGAACAATGAATCAGATGATATTGAAGAAGCTAAAGAAACTTACCAAGAAACAATGGAGGGTGAGATTGAATCTAACGGATTTATCGTAGCTGGATTTACTTCAGTATTAGATGACCTTGAAGCAAACGGTGTAGAAGGTTTTGATTTTTATGATAGTTACTCTATTTGTAAATTAGAAGTTATCTACCCTGTACATAAGACACATCCTGAAGTTGGAGCATTGGCACCATGTACTATGTTTATGTATAAAAAATCAGATGAAAAATTCACATATATGGGTTACCCTTCAGTTTATAACTGGATAATGACTACAAATATTGAAGATGATTATTCACTTGAGCCTCTAATAGATGCACAAAACTTACTTGAATCAACTGTAGATTCAACTATTGAATAATATCAGTTTTTCATAAACTAAAAAAGCCCGGTTTAACCGGGCTTTTTTTATTATATTATTTTAACCAAAAAATCAATTTTCAAACATACTCCTATACATAGCATCAGCCCAGTCGTGTTGAGCTTTTGCATTAGTAAGCCCCTCTTCACCTCTCCACTCTTCACTTGTTTTTGGAGTAGCAAATCCAAATCTTTTTGTCTTTTTATTATAAGCATACTGTGAATTTACAAATATAGCTCTTTCAGGATCTATTGAAACAGCTGAAAAACACAAGGTGGTAGGGGTCTGCCATGGTGTATTTGACTTACCCGTAATTTTATCTGCAATTAGCTGAGCCACATAGATACCTTCCGTATTAGCTGTATTTCCTGACTTTGAGAATCCCATAGGTCTTGCATCTCCGCAGATATAAATATCCTTATGACCTATAACTTCATATGTAAGTCCGTTTATATTACCCTCAAGTCTGTTAAAAACAGTATCCTTTGCGATACCGACTTTTTCTAATATTTTAGAGCCTCTAACACGTGGATAAAAAGAAGCATCATCAAAGATAAATTCACTCCACTCTGTTTCAACTATTTTTTCATCTAGGTTAAGATATTCTATGGTTGAATTTGGATGGTACTCTATATAGTCTGCATAAAGTTCCTCAAATGCACTGTGGAACCCCTCCTCTTTTATAGTTATATCATTATTCTCATCTAACAAAAGTATTTTTGCATCTATATTTTTTGCTTTGAAATAGTCGGCAACCAAACATGCTCTCTCATATGGTGCAGGTAAACATCTGTAATTACCCTTAGGCACAGTCATAAGAAAGTTACCCCCTTTAAAGTTATGAATTTTGTTTTTTAAAGTTAGGTGCTCATTTCCAGGTTTAAATCCCGCCGGGTACTCTTGACGAAGCCTCTGCTCAAGTAAAATATCGTCCGTTAAGAAAGAATAATCGTAATCTATCCCTGTAGCAAAAACAATATAGTCATAATCTATATCACCATTTGTAGTATGCAGTATCTTTGTCTCTTTATCCAAATCCAATGCTGTAGCTTGAAAATACAGATAGTTATTCTCTCTTGCTGCTTGAAGGTAATCGTGAGTAAGATAATATAAAGAGACTCTGTCCACAAGCCAAAGGTTACTCATAGGACATGAAACAAATTGATCTTTTTGTTCAACTAAAACAACATCCGTATCCGGTGAAAAGTTTTTCAGGTTTTTTGCAACAGACAAACCTGACCAACCACCGCCAACAATTACCACTCTAGTATTTTTTTTCACACCAAGAGCCATCTCTTTCTTTGTAATAGTAGCAGGTATCTCTTTTTGAACTTCAGTATTAGTGGAACAACCGCTAATTGTAGTTGTAGCAGCTAGAGCACCTGTAAGTTTAAGTGCATCTCTTCTAGATATAGCCATAATATAATCCTTAAAATAGTTTAGTTATATAATTATAAATAATAATATTAGACTATCATTAAGTTGCTTACTAAGTACTTATATTTATATTCTAAAGAGTTTTCATACCATTACAAAATCATACATAAATATATATTTTTATTATAATAGAGATGCTGTATAAATAATATAAGCAATGCTCAGATATAATTTATTTATAAACTTATTATTTGGAGAACAATATGAAAAAAACAATTAGATCAATAGCATTAAGTACTGCATTACTTGCAACAGGTATGGTATTTACGGGTTGTACTGTACAAAATGGTGTTGACACACCAAAAGTAAAAACTGCTAAACATTCAGAGTTTAAAAATATCAGCTTTGCCGAAGCTGTAAAATTACAAGAGAGCAAGGGTGCACTGTTTTTAGATGCCAGACCTGCAAAATTGTATAAAAAAGGAACAGTAATGGGTGCTATGCATATGAATGTAAAGCAATTTGACAAGTTAAAAAAATATCTACCTGCGGATAAAGCTACTCCTCTAGTATCGTTTTGTAACGGTCCAAAGTGTCACTTATCAGGAAAGTTAGCTAAAAAACTTAAAGCTTTAGGATACACAAATATTGTTATCTATCCCGGTGGTGGACCGGAGTTTGTTAAGAATAACAAAGCAATGGGTCTAAAAAAAGAGTGTAAAGCCGCTAAAGCTGCAGGTGCATACAAGCCTGAACTTTCAGCAATAACGGTAAACGGTGTAAAACTTCATTTATTACCTGAAGATGGTGTAGCAAATGAGGATGGTATCATCGATCAATTCTGGTTTGCAGATCAGTTAAAAAATGATACTGTTGCAAAAGGTATCCATATTGTTGATGTTAGAAAACCTGAAAGATATAATGCTTCACACATCAAAGGTGCTATAAACGTACCCTTTGAAGATGAAAAGATCGATGCTTCTAAACTACCAAAAGACGGTATTGTAGTATTTTACTGTAACACTGGTATGAAATCTATGGATGCTAGAGGTGTTTTAAGTGATGAGATGGCCAAAAGAGTATTTGTATTTGATGCTACATATAAATGTGATGATTCAAATAAAAACTGTACTATAGTTCCTAACGAACCACTTTAATATCTACACAGTTTAAAGAAATAAAAGTTAAGGTATAATGCCTTAACTTTTTTTATGTCTAAAAATTATTTAGACGACAAGATTAATCTTGTAATATATATGTTAAATCAGGAGTTTGTATAAGATGGCAAATAGTGTAGAGTTTGATAAATTACCCCCGGTTGATGACCTTGCAGGTTTACTTGATGATGTATTTGGGGTAAAACTTAACGTAAGCGGGGGCTGGGGATATGATAACAATACAGCCCTAGAGGTTGGTGAACTTGAAGTACCGGTAGATCAGTTTATACATATGTTTGCATCTATGAGAGCAAATGTAGAGATGAACCTTACACTTGAAGAGGAAGACAGATTTGGTGCTATTAATGTAAACCTAAAAGAGGCAAAACAGTTTGATATAGAGGGTAAGTCATATGATATATTTACTTTTGATATTACAGCTATGCCTGAAAAAGTTTATGCCGATTTTATACAAGAGTACAAAGACAACTACGGTAAAAACAAAGATTTTGATATGGATGATCACTTTAAAAGAAGAGAGCAAAGCACCGTACATATAGAGTCTGACTTTTGGTTTGAGGGACTGCCACAAAAATGAAAAAACAATTAGCAGGTAAGATACTAAAACTTTGTATCTCAAAAAAAGATCATAAGAACAGAGTAGAAAAAGAGCAGCTAGGTTTTGACCTAGGCGGTGTATGTGAAGATAAGTTTAACGGAAAAGATATACTAAGATCAGTACTAATTGCTACTAAAGAGAGTTATGATCTAGCACACAAAAATGATATAGATATCTCTTACGGTCAGCTGGGGGAAAATATCCTAACAGACTTTAACCCCTACTCTCTTGAAATTGGGACACAGCTTCAAATAGGTGATGCGATTTTAGAGATAAGCCAGCCATGCACTCTTTGTAACGGACTATCTAAAGTAAACAATAAACTGCCAAAACTGTTAAAAAGTGACAGAGGTATCTTTGCTAAAGTTATAAGCAAAGGTAGTGCCAAAATAGGGGATGAGATATTTATATTAGACTAAATATCTATCTACTTTTTTATCTTATCTCTTGCAACAAACTCTAAAACCGTAGCATTTATACAAAACCTTCTCTTATCACCCTCATCAAAAACATGTCCTAAGTGTATACCGCTTTTTTTAGCTATAACCTCAGTACGAACCATACCGTAGCTATAATCTGGCTTTTCAATAGTTGAACCATCAACAGCTTTATAAAAACTAAGCCAACCTGTTCCTGAATTAAACCTCTCTCTTGTATCAAAAAGTATATCACCGGAAAGCTTATCTACAAACACACCATCAGGGGTATCTTTAAATATATCATACTGTTTACAGAAACGGCTGTCTGTTCCTTTTTTAAAAGCTACTTTAAAGCTCTCAGAAGTAGTTCCAAGCTTGAACTTGCCCAAAGCTTTATAGAACTCTTTACTATTTATATACCCTTTGTGGCTATATAGCTCTTTGCCGTTATTTATAAAAAGTATAGTAGGGGTAGCATCCAGTTTTGAACTTATATCAAAATTTTTTAGATCTTTTGCATGTGCTGTTCTTAAAGAGAGTGAGCCTTTGTATTTTGAACTAACATCTTTTTTAAACTTTTCACAATAGGGACAAAAATATTCAGAGTCTATAATAATGATCTCCTTACCCTCAAGCGGTGTGATATAATCGCTCTTTTCATCTACCGTATCTTTTGTAAACTTTACACCCGTAGAGTGGTTGGGACAGTATCCAAAGATATTTTTAGCCAGATAGTCCTGATGATACTCCTCAGCATCCCAAAACTTTTTTAAAGGTTCTATCTGGGTTACTATCTTACCGTAGCCGTGTTCTTTTAAAAGTGTTTGGTAAGTTGCTTTAGTATCATAAGCTATTTTCTTTTGATTATCATTAGTATAAAACAAAGCACTTCGGTAGTTATTACCCCTGTCATTGCCTTGTCTATTGTACTGTGTGGGGTCGTGAAGCTCCCAAAATGATCTGATAAGTTCCTTGGCTGTTATTTTACTGTTGTCAAAGGTTACTTTTACAGCTTCCGTGTGGTTTTTAACACTATAGTCATTTCTATACTTTAAGACCTGTTTATATGTGGGATACTTATAGCTTCCACCCGTATATCCGGACTTTACATCTAACACACCGTCAAGTTCTTCAAAGTGCTTCTCAACGCCCCAAAAACAACCTGCGGCAAATACTATCTCTACTATCATCTCACACCTCCTATAAAAGGTTTGGTACTATTATCTTTATTTGGTAATATATACCTCTAGAGCATTTTCCAGCTCTGCTTTATACTCACGCTTACTTTTGTATCCAAATGACTTATAAAAAACTTTTTGCTCTTTTGGTTCTATAAACAACACTGTAGGTACACCATGCGGTCTAAACTTGTCAGGGTAACTTCCCTCATCTTTAAATTTTAATATAGTAAGAGGTATAAAGTTTTTTTCTACCTTAGCATGAATAGCTTTCCTAGTAAGAGTCTTAGACTCAAACTTATTACAGTAAGGGCAGCCCTCTTGACCTACAACCATCATAATAGGCTTATTTAACTCTTGCGCTTTTTTTAATGCCTTCTTATATGAGGTCTCATAACTCATCTTTTCTACTAATTTTTCAGACCCACCATAAAGATTTAAGCTAAACAGCATCATTATTAACAACATATATCTAGTGATTTTCATAATATTCTCCAACTATTATTTAATTTCATATGATAGTATTTTTTTATTAATGAAAGATAAATAAGCATCCTTTATAAGTTAAGTTTATCACTAATCCTTATTTGAATATATTTAAGGTAAACTTCCAAGATGAAAAAAAGTAAAAACAGATTAATATATATAGCAACGACCCTTGTTTTATTTGTGGGAATCACTGGGTGTGCACAATCTGTAGTTTCAATAGATGATATAAAAAAAGAGGGTTTAAAAATAAAACTAGTAAAGAACCCGTCACAAAAGATGCAGCTAGAAGCTGTTAGACAAAATGCAGATACCATCAGATATATAAAAAAACCCTCAGTGATAGTTCAATTAAATGCCCTTAGAAAAAATCCGGAAGTAATTTACTATATCGAAAATCCATCTGAAGTGGTGCAATTAGCCTGCGTAACACAAAACGGACTAACTATAAAATATATCAATAACCCAAGCCAAAAAGTTCAATTAGCCGCGGTTGCACAAGACGGCTATGCTATTTACAATATCATAAATCCATCCAAAAAAGTTCAATTGACCGCTGTTAAACAAAATCCGGATGCGATAAGATATATACCAGACCCCGCAGAAGAAGTTCAGTTAGCCGCCATTAAACAAAATAAGTTTTTAATCAATTATATTAAATTTCCAACTAAAAAAGCCAAATTAGCTGCTTCTGAAAAATAAAGTTAACTGTTCTCCTCTTTATGCTGTTCTAAAAAATCAAACAGTATAAAGTCTATAACCGAGTCGTATATCTCTTGCTGAAGATCACTACTCTCAGCTACAAAAAAGTCACCTTTTTTATATGTGATACCTAAAGATTCAAGCTCTTTATCACGACTAGGGATAACATCCTCTACTATAAAAAAGTTTATATTTACCACATAGTTCTCATCTAATTTTACAGCTTCTATCTTTACTATAAGGTTTGAGAAGTTATCACTTTTTGTTTTTATCCCTGAAGATTTCAGCTGAGTAAACAGATCAGTTTTTATCTTCTTCTTCATCTGCTTAGTTAAAACCTTGTTCTTATCAAAAAGCTTTACATTTGCCTCTTTAAATCCCTCAAGACTAAAAGGGCTTAATGCATAAGAACTGCTTAATAAAAGTATAACCAATATAAAAAATCTCATATCATCCCCCTACTTTAGTGTGTTGTATGATTCCAAAGCTTTTAAAACTTCACCCCAAATCCTGAAATAGCTTCATAAGAAAATCATTAAGAATATAGTAAAATACTACAAAGAAAAGCAAAAAGTTACACTCAAATCTATCACCAAACGGGTGCAACTTTTCAACAGGATTTTATTA
>JAYEMD010000169.1:0-7957 GCA_034717895.1 Campylobacterota bacterium
AAAAAGACCGGATAGCATAGAAGCAAAAAGAGACCTTTCTGTTAGTTTGGAAAAAATAGCAAATATATATCTTCAAAAAGGTGAAACAACAAAAGCTCTAGAGAATTATCAAGAGGGGCTAAAGTTAAGAGAATCTATTTTAGAAAAAAGACCGGATAGCATAGAAGCAAAAAGAGACCTTTCTGTTAGTTTGGAAAAAATAGCAGATATATATCTCCAAAAAGGTGAAACAGCAAAAGCTTTAGAGAATTATCAAGAGGGGCTAAAGTTAAGAGAATCTATTTTAGAAAAAAGACCGGATAGTATAGAAGCAAAAAGAGATTTAGCTATAAGTTTTTATAAAATTGGGAATAGTTACCAAGAGTTAAATAAAAATAAAGAAGCTTTAGAGTATTTTACAAATGCTAAAAGTATAGCTAAAACAAATATACAATATAGTGATTTTAAAAATATATACGAAGTATTTGAAGAAACAATAGAAAATTTATTAGGAGAAGAATAAAAATATGGATATATTACCGGCGATTGATTTAAAAGATGGAAAAGCAGTAAGACTAAGTAAAGGGCTTATGGACAGTGCAAAGATTTACTCTGATGAACCTTGGCAGGTTGCTAAAAGATTTGAAGAGCTTGGCTCTAAGTGGCTTCATATTGTTGATCTAAACGGTGCTTTTGCAGGGGAGCCTGCAAACTTGGAACAGATAAGAAAGATAAGAGAAAACTGTAATCTAAAAATAGAGCTTGGCGGCGGTATCAGAGATGAAGAGACTATCAAGATGTATGTTGAGCTTGGTGTGGATAGACTTATTTTAGGTTCTATTGCAGTTAAAGACCCTCAGTTTGTAAAAGATATGGCTGCAAAGTATCCAATAGCAGTTGGAATCGATGCTATGAACGGTATGGTTGCTGTTGAGGGCTGGGCTGAAGTTTCTAATATGAAAGCTACTGATTTAGCCAAAGAGTTTGCAGATGCTGGTGTAGAAGCTATAATCTGTACAGATATATCTAAAGACGGTATGCTATGTGGTGTAAATGTTGAATTTACAGAATCCATTGCTCTTTCATCAGGTGTAGATACTATTGCAAGCGGTGGTGTAAAAGATCTAAGTGATATCACTAACTGTAAAGAAAACGGTAATATAGCAGGTGTAATTGTGGGAAAAGCTTTCTACGAGGGAACACTTGACCTAGAGGAAGCTTTTAAAGCTTTATAACTGATCTTTTAATCCAAAAACATCATATCTTCTTATGATGTTTTTTGCCCAAGTATGATGAGCTGAAGGTTCACACATCTTATCCTCAAATCTGAATATTGCTTCATTTTGAATATCTAAGATAGCTTTTGCTTCATCTAGCTCTTTTTGTGTAACTGCATAAACTTCATTTGTTATTTTTGCCTGATCAGGGTGTATGATGGTCTTACCGAAGAACCCCTCTTTGATATCTCTTTTCACCTCTTTTTTAAAAAACTCCTTATTTTCAAGGCAGTTGTACACAGGGGCTGTGATATTAAAGCCGTAAGGTTTGAAAACACTTAAGATATCTCCAAAAACTTTGACAGCTATATGAAAATCATGGATAGAGTCTTCACAACTTTTTTTAAGACTAAGGTAGCTGAACATATCTTCTGCTCCAAATCGCATAGTTAAAATATTATGGTTTTTATGATTAATTAAATAATCTCTTATATATTTTAAAGCAGTATTTTGAAAGATATCTTTAGATTCAAGTACGGGCATAATATGGTATTTTGTTATTGCCGTATTTAAGATATCAAAATAGTTTTGCATATTTTTAAAAGAGATCTTTGCCAATACAAAGCCGTCTATTTTTTCTATACCGTTAAGGGATAGGATCTCTTTTAGGTTTTCAATATCTCTTGCTCTTATGAATACTTTAATATGAGCTCTTTTATAATTATGAAGCATATTTTGAATATTTTCCATAGCATATGGAAGGTCTGATTCTTTTATTGCATCTTCAAGGCAGAATATTACAGATTTTAAAAAAGGAAACTTTTCACCGTTTGCAATTGATAAAACGTTCTTACTGATAGATGGTGTGTAGATAGTAGCACCTAGTTCTATATGGTCAAATTCTCTATACATAAATTATCCTAAGCTTTCTTGATCTTCTCTATTTCGTCACGCAGTCTTATCGCCTCTTCAAAGTTCAGATCTTTTGCAGCTTTTGTCATCTGCTTATTTAGTTCAATTAGTATCTTCTTTCGCTCGGCAGCAGGCATTTTATTTAGTTTTTCGGTTTTTAGAGCAGTATCGTCATACTCTTCCATTTTTAGATCTTCATCAAGTCTTCTAATAGTTGTTGTTGGTGTGATACCGTGCTCTTTATTATGTTTGTCCTGTATTTCACGTCTGTGGTTTGTGGTGTCTATTGCAAACTTCATAGAGTCTGTAATTCTTTTAGCAAACAGTAACACTCTACCGTTAGAGTTTCTAGCAGCTCTACCCATGGTCTGAACCAAGCTTGTTTTACTTCTTAAGAAACCTTCCTTATCTGCATCAAGTATAGCCACTAAAGAGGCTTCAGGTATATCAAGCCCCTCTCTTAAAAGGTTGATACCTATTAGTACATCAAATTTACCAAGACGAAGTTCCCTTATGATCTGGTTTCTCTCAATAGCATCAATATCTGAGTGCATATACTTTACTTTTATACCAAGATCACTGTAGTAGCTTGCAAGCTCCTCTGCCATTTTTTTCGTAAGAACCGTTACGAGGACCCTTTCATCTCGTTCAATAACTTTTTTGATCTCATCGTGAAGTTTTTCCACTTGATACTCACTGTCAAGCACTTCAACAACAGGGTCAAGAAGACCTGTTGGTCTGATGATCTGTTCTGCAACTTCACTGCTAAGTTCAAGCTCCAAATCAGCAGGTGTGGCACTTACAAATAAAAAGTTCGCTTTTTTATTTATATATTCATCAAATTTTAAAGGTCTGTTATCCAGTGCACTAGGAAGTCTAAATCCATAATCTACCAAAGTCTCTTTCCTACTTCTATCTGCCGCATACATACCTCTAAACTGAGATAGTGATACGTGTGATTCATCTACAATTATAAGATAGTCTCTCCCCATAGCCTCAAAATAGTCTATAAGGGAGTAGGGTGTTTCTCCCGGTTTCTTATCTGTAAGAAGTCTGGCATAGTTTTCTATCCCCTTACACATACCCGTAGCTTCAATCATCTCAAGGTCAAACTCAACTCTTTGTTTTAGTCTTTGGTACTCCACGTGCATCTCATGTTCTTTAAAGTATGCAAGTCTTTCACCCAGCTCTTTTTCTATAGACTCCACAGCCTTTGCCAGTCTGTCTTGTGATACTACAAAAGGGTTTACACTGTATATTGTTATAGAGTCAAGCTCTTTTACTATGTTGTTTGTAAGGTATTCCATCTTTAAAAGTGACTCAACTTCATCACCGAAAAACTCTATACGGACAAATTCATCTTCCCAATATGCAGGAAATACATCTATAACATCACCGTTTACCCTAAAATCGGCTCTATCAAAAAACTTATCGTTTCTTTTATATCCCATCTCCACAAGCTTTAAAAGCATCTGCCTTTGTGAGTATTCCTGCCCTTGGTCAATTTTTTGTACATTTGCTTTGTACTCTTCAGGATTACCAAGACCGTAGTTTGCAGATACGGAAGCTACACAAATAATATCATCAAAACTAAGCATAGAAGCGGTTGCACTAAGTCTTAGTCTTTCAAGCTCGCTGTTTATGGAACTATCTTTTTCTATAAAAAGATCTTGACGCGGTATATAAGCTTCTGGCTGATAATAATCATAATAAGAGATAAAATACTCCACATGGTTCTTTGGGAAAAATCCCCTAAACTCACTGTACAGCTGGGCTGCTAAAGTTTTATTATGGGTCATAATAAGTGTAGGCATCTGTACCTGCTCTATGATACGAGCCATAGTGTGGGTCTTACCGCTTCCCGTTACACCTAATAAAGTGTTGTATTTATTACCGTTGTTGATACTATCCACAAGCTTTTTTATAGCTTCCGGCTGATCGCCTGCGGGTTCATAATCTGAGTATACTTTAAATTCATTCATGGGAAGAATTATACCGTAAAGTTATGATGAGTTTTATAAATATGTCAAATTGTTAATTTTATTAATTTTTGATAAAGAAAAGAACTACTCATAAAAAGATAATATAAGACATTTATATAATATCTTTTGATAAACTGTATGTCAAGTCTTTTGAAATATAGTTGAAAAGATCTATAAAACATACATATAGTGAAATGAGGAAAATAATGAAAATAATATATATTGATAGTGATAAAATATACAGTAAAAAACTTTTAGATAAATTAATAGACAAAAACTATGAAGTAAAGTTTATATCAAATTCTAATGATGCTATTATCGAAAGTTCATTTTTTGAACCAGATATCTTAATATGCGATGATTCTAATATAAATATAATAAAAAAACTAAAAGAACAATTTAAAGAACTAAAAACTATTGTATTAGCAAAAAATCCTTCACAAGAGTTTTTTGTCAGCGTAATATCTCTAAAAATTGACCAATTGATTTTACATTATAACGATATTGAAGATATTTTATTAAAAATAAAAGAATTTAATATTAGTGATAATGAAGAGGAGATTGATGATACCATACTTCATAATTTAGGTGAAAATTACTATTATGATATAAATGGTTTTAGAATAGTAAATGGTAATAATATAATTCAATTAACACCTCAAGAAAACAAACTTATAACTATTTTGGTAAAAGCTCACGGTCATTATCAGTCTCCTGAAACATTACAAAAAGCATTAGGAAAAGTTGACTCTATATCAATTGACACATTAAGAACTTTAATAAAAAAAATCAGAAAAAAAACATATACTGATATTATTAAAAATAAAAGCGGGATAGGTTACAGTGTAAATTATCAAATGCAAGTAAATATTACCAGTAAAGTTGAAATTGATTCTAATATGAGACATGATATAAAGGCTTTAATTTTAAAAGGTGATAAAAAGAAAAATGATCTACTTCAATTCTATCTAAGAAAGCTTGGATTAGATTGTGAAAGTGTTTACACCATAGAGGATGCAAAAACTCTTTTAGATTTAGGTGATTATGATTATATTATAAGTGACCTATCACTACCTGACGGTGAGATAGTTGATATCATCAAAGATAGCAGTATATATACAAATGGCAAATTTATTATCCTTTCTCATGATAGTGATATTCACTATAAAGAGTATCTTTATTTTAAAGGTATTATTGACTATATACTTGAAAATGATGATATAAATTATATAGTTTATGATATATATCAAACTATTTCAAAAGTAGAATCAAACAAATCACACAATGATATATTACTAATTGAACAATCTAAAAAAACATCCCAACAAATAAGAGATATCCTTAATCCAAGAGGTTACAATGTAACTATAGTAAATAAATTAGAAAATGGATATGAACTTTGTAAAAATATTGATTTTTCACTAATAATATTGGATATAAGTTTAGACAATGTTTACAGTTTTATTTCAGATGTTAAGGTTAATATAAATAATAATATACCGTTTATTATGTTAACAGATACAAATAGAACTTATGAAACTGTTAAAAATGCTTATAAAAACGGAATTAATGAGTGTTTAAGAAGACCCATATTTGCCGAAGAGTTTATTTTAAAAGTAGATCAGTTATCAGGATATAGTAAAATGTTGCTGGATATTAAAGATAAAATAAAAGTGATGGATGACTATCAAAAAATTGTAGATAACACAACTATTGTTTCTAAAACAGATATAAAAGGAAATATCACATATGTAAATGATCTATTTTGTAAAATCTCCGGATACACAAAAGATGAGCTTCTAGGTAAACCTCACAATCTAATAAGAGATCCAAAAACTTCAAAAGAGATTTTTAAAAATATGTGGCATACGATTAAAGATAAAAAACAAATTTGGACTGGTGTTATTACAAATAAAGCAAAAGATGGATCTACTTATACAGTAGATACAAGTATAATGCCTATTACAAATAATAATGGAGAAATAGTTGAATTTATAGCATTAAGAAAGGAGATAAACTAAAAACTGTTCATTTAGTCATTTTATAGTCATTTCTACTTAGTATAATTCTATAGTTAAAAATCAGCTCCTATATTTAGAGGATGATTAGAAATTACAAAAGGGCTAAAATGAACAGTAGTGTAAATAAAAATCAAGTTATATTAACAATTTTATTAATATTTTCTATCTCTTATTCTATCCATACATATATTATGTATAAAGAAAAAAAAGATGATATACATTATATTAGTTCAGATATAAAACAGAAATTAGATAATCTATACGATGAAATATCTCTTTCGATGTTACAAACTCAACTTAAACAACGAACTAAGTTTATGCTTGAGAAGCAAAAAAAGCTAGAAAAACTACAAGCATTTAAAGATAAAGATCAACAACAACTACAAAAACTATTTAAAATTCATTATGAAACACTCAAAGAGCAAATCGGCGGTTTTAATATTATGCACTTTTATGATAGAGATGGTATCTCAATTCTCAGAATGCACAATACTGCAAAATCAGGTGATGATCTAAAAGAATTTAGAAGTTGTGTTGATTCTGTTGTTAAGAATCCTAGATCTTGTTCTTTTTTTGAAGTTGGTTTACAAGGTTTAGCTTATAGAAATATAACGCCGGTATATTTAAAAAATGAACTTATCGGTTTCTTTGAAATAGGTGTCAAACCAACAATGCTTATATCTAAAATAAAAAAAGTATTTGGATTAAATGCATACTTTTTTATAAATGATAAATTTGTACCTAAAAATATGGATAGAAATATTAATACGTTAAAAACAGATAAATATACACTATGCCAGTTTTGTTCAAAAAAAGATCAATTTATCACTGATAATATAGAGAAAATCAATTTAAATAATACAGAAAATAAAAACATAGAATACAATGATAAAACATACTCTTTAGTTTCTAAAAAAATATATGATGCACAAAGTAACAATATTGGAGAATTGGTTTTCTTTCAGGATATTACACTTTTGCAACATCAACTAATAAAATTATTGATAAATTCATTGATTATATACATATTATCTGTTGTAATAATCTACTTTATACTAACAAAATATATAAGTACGATTTTTAATATATTAACTAGAGCAAGATACTTACTTGACAATACAAATGATGCAGTATATGTAGTTCGGTTAAAGGATGCTTCAATTGTTGATGTAAATGATAGAGCATCTTTAATGATGGGGTTTACCAGAAATGAACTGTTGTCAAAAACTGTATTTGATATAAGAGAATCAATACCTGGAAGTAAACAATTAAATTGGGAAGAGCATGTTAGAGAACTAAAACTAAATCACTTTTTAACAAGCTGAGGGATGCACGTAAGAAAAGATGGATCTAACTTTCCTGTAGAGGCAAGCCTTAGCTATATTAATAATGGTGATGAATATATGATAGCTGTTGTTAGAGACATTACAAATCAACTTAAAATGGAAGAGAAAATAAAGCAAAAAGCTCAAGAACTAGAAAGACTTCAAAAAGTTATAAGTAAGACAGTATTGTATACAACTACCGACCTTGACGGTAATATAACATCTGTATCTAAAGCATTTGAGGAGCTTAGTGGATATAAAGAATCAGAACTAATAGGAAAAAAACACTCACTTTTTAAAAATCCAAATACACCAAAAGAGTTTTATAAAGGGATGTGGGAGGTATTAAATAGTGACGAACAATTTATAGGTGAAATTAAAAACTACACAAAAGAAAAAAGTGATTATTGGATAAAGTTAACTATTGATCCTTTATTTGATGAAGATGGTAAAAAAATTGGCTATAGTTCATATAGAGAAAATATTACAGATAAAAAAGAGCTAGCAAAAAAAGACCAAAT
>JAYEMD010000170.1:0-7900 GCA_034717895.1 Campylobacterota bacterium
AGTGTGCAATCTTTTAAATATTTTTGAATCTATCAGTATCCTTTTAAAAGATGACCTTATTGAGAATAAGATCAAATTAGACATAATATGCAGTAAAGATATTGAATTAAAAATAAATCAGAATGAACTAAAGCATATTTTTATAAGTTTAATCAGTAATTCAAAAGATGCATTTAATATAAATAAAACAGAAAACAGGCTTATTACGATAGAAATCATGAAAAATGATCAATCTGTTTCTATTATATACCAAGACAACGGGGGAGGAATTCCTGAGGATATAATCGATAAGATCTTTGACTTTAACGTAAGTACAAAAAAAGAACAAGGTGGAACCGGTATCGGATTATATATGGTAAAGATGATTGTTGATAAATATAACGGCAAGGTCGATGTTAAAAATACAGATCACGGATCCTGTTTTAGATTGAGTTTTTAGTATAATAAAATAATATCTTTATCAATAGTGATGAAATAACTCTTTTAAGGTATTTTGGATCTGTTTTGTTAATCTTTTTGGTTTGCCGTTATCTACAAGTACAAGTAAAACAGTTGCAGTAAATAATATAGCATTCTCTTTTTTTATCTCATGAAAAAGTGTAAATGATGACCTTTTAAACTCTACTATTTTTGTATCTACATCTACAATATCACCAAACTGTGCTGATCTTAAAAAGTCACATTCCATTTTTCTTACAACAAAATGGCAGTTGTCTATAATTGGAAGTTTCCCTTTAGAAAAGAAAAATTCACTTCTTGCCCTTTCACAGAAGTTTAGATAGTTTGAGTGATATACTATACCTCCTGCATCAGTATCTTCATAATAAACCCTTATTTGCATTTAAAATCCCTTTGTTTATGGGCTTTACGGTACTTACTAAAATCAAACAGTCCCACAACAGTCCCAAGATGTCCACTAACCTTAAACGAAAAAATTAATAAAGGATAAGTCTAGTGTATATTTATGGGGTATATTTTACAGTAATAGAGTAAATATATAATTATATAAGCTATATTCAAGTCTTGGAATCAAAACCCAGTTTAATAAGATATGTTAGAAGAATTGCTTAAAAAAGTTGATTTTATTGAAGAATTGCTAAAAACACTTCAAGAACTCCAACTTCAAAATAACAGTAGTCTAACCCCAAATAAAGATGTAGCATCGTTTTTAGGGGTAACCCAAAGAACCTACGAAACTACATTAAAAAAGCTCTCTTTAAAGAGAATACACACTTTTATAAAGCTATAGAAATTCTTTCAAGAATACAAAATTATTTATGCTTTTCATAGTAAAAAGCGAAATAGCTTATAAAATAGTCCAAGGATTAAAATAAAATCTTTCTTTAGTAATGGTAAAAAGTTTTTAAATATATTTAATAATACAATCTTTTTGCAACCTTTTTTGATTAAAATCGTAATATTAATCGGTTAGGAGAAAATTATGGAAATATTAAAGAAAAATAATAGAATTTATTTCAATGATAATAACAAAGCCTTTGCAAATATTTCAATAGATCACACAAACAATAGAGTAAAACTTGAACTTATAAAAGTAATTCCAGATTATAGAAATAGAAAAATTGCCACAAACCTAATGTCAAATATATTACAATATATAAGTAGAAATCTTTATGATATTAATACAATCATACTCAATCCATTACCATTGGACGGTAATGGATTAAGTCATGAAAAACTTATAACATTTTATAGGAAATTCGGCTTTACCATGTTGTTACACGGAAATCGGAATAGTCCATATTTGATGTTGAAAAATTTGTTTTAAAGTTTTTTTGATAAATGTCTGTTAATATTTGTTTATATATTCAAAGGGGTTCATTATGAGTAAAATAAAAAAAGAAACGGTTGCAAAACTCACCTATTTTAGTAAAACTTTAAAAGTATTATATGTTGAAGATAGTGATGCTGCTAGAAAATCCACAACAATGATGCTTGATAACTTCTTTGACCAAATAACAGTTGCAGAAAACGGAATGGAAGGTCTTGAGAAATTTAATAATTATTCCTTTGATTTAATACTTACAGATATAAAAATGCCTAATATGGACGGTATCGAGATGGTATCAAAAATCAGGGAACAAAATAAAGAGATACCGGTTATTGTGCTTTCTGCACACAACGAGTCAAAATATTTTCTTGATATGATAAAACTAAAAGTGGATGGCTTTCTTCTAAAACCAATATTTTTAGATCAGTTTATGAATACAATACTTGAGGTTATCGAAAAGCTTAATCTTAAAAAAGAAAATGAGAACTATAAAAACAATCTTGAAAAGTTAGTGGAAAAAGAGATCAAAAGAAGGGAAGATCAGGAGATACTTTTAGCTCAAACAGCAAAAATGGCGGCAGTTGGTGAGATGGTAGACTCCATATCGCATCAATGGATGCAGCCATTAAGCATTATAAAGCTTCAAACACAAATGTATGAAATGCATTTAAGAGAAAATGAGGATATAAAAGAGATTAAAAAACTTGATGATTTTATAACATCAGTAGATAGACAAATAGAACATCTTTTAACGACACTGAATGAATTTAGGGATTTCTTTAGAGAGGGGAAAGGAAAAACAGTGATCTCGATAGAATCCTTGATAAGATCAATTCTGTTTTTACTTAAAGATACACTTGTTAAAAACACAATAGAAACAAAAGTTGATATAGATGAGAATATGATGATCAATGTGATCCCAAATGAGTTTAAACATATATTCATCAATCTTATCAACAACTCAAAAGATGCGTTTAATGAGAATAATATAGAGAACAGGCTTATTAGTTTTCATGCATATGAAAGGGACAGCAATACTATTATTGAGGTGTTGGATAATGCTGGGGGGATACCAGATGAGGCAATAGAACATATTTTCAAGCAGAATTGGAGCACAAAAGATTCCAAAAAGGGTACAGGCATAGGGTTGTATATGTCAAAGCTTATTGCAAATAAAAATCATGCGGATATTAAGGTTAAGAACCTAAACGGTGGGGCACAGTTTACGATAAGTGTTAAAAAATATAGTAAATTAATATAAGTATAGTTTGATTGAAATGTTAATGATGGAAAAATCGATGTTGATAAAATTTATAGTGATTCCGGTAATTACAGTTATAAGTGCAGTTACTTTGATTACAGTGTTTAATATATCAAGTATAAAAGAGTATCAAAAAAGTACCGTGCAGGAGGCAAGGAAAAGCTTTATAGAGAAAAATAAAAAAGTGATAAATAAAAAAGTAAAGCATATTGTTAAAGCCATAGAATATGAAAGAAAATCTTTTGATCTGGAACTAAAAAGCAATTTAAAGAAAAAGCTTTCCCATATTAATTCTGGGCTAACAAGTTTCTACAATAAGTACAATACCTCACATGCTAAAAAAGATTTGAATATTCAAGATGAACTGCTTAGCTTAATAAAGCATAAAAATTTAATTCATACAAACGACAACTATTTTGTAATAGATAAAATAACAGGAAAAATATTATATAGCGGATTAAAGGATTGGCAAGAGGGTGAAAATTTAAAAGATACAATTGATAAAAATGGGGTAAATGTATATGATGCTATATTAAACTCTATAAAAAATAAAGAAGCACCATTTTATAATTTAAATTGTACAAAAGAGAAAGAATATCTCAATGATAGGAAAAAGTTAATAGCAGTAAGTTTGTTTGAACCTTTTAATTTTATAATAGGTATAGTAAAAAAGGTTGCAACTATAGATAAATCAGTTCAACAGAAAATTGCAAAAAGGCTCCAGTCTACACAAGAAAATGTGAAAGATTATGCTTTTATTATTGAAATAGATAATATATATGGAGGGAATAATTTTGGAAGAGTGGTTGTTTCTAATGTTCCGGTTATTGATGGGAAATTATCCGATGATAAAAGGGACTTAAGGGGAAAATATCATAGAAAAGAGTATTTAAGGGGTATTAGAAACAAAGGCGAAGTTTATGTGGACTATTGGTATAAAAAACCAAATGATCTTGAAAATATAGGTAAAAAGCTCTCCTATTTTTACCACTATAAGCCATGGAACTGGATTGTAGGGTGTGGATTTTACTTTGATGAATTAGATAATGAGATAAAAAGTATAAACACCTCATTGGAAAAAAAGACAGATGATAATATTACAAATGGAATAACTATAGGATTGCTGGCATTGTTTATATCTATATCAATTTTAATTTTATATACAAAAAACTATTTTAAAAAAATAAAAGAATATATATCAAAAATAGAAGATCAAAAAAACCTATTTGAAAAAGAGAAAGAAACTTTTAAATCAATATATGAAAATTCTTCAGATGGAGTTCTATTGTTAAAAGGGGGAAAGATATTTGACTGTAATCATTCAACTCTAAGGATATTTGATTTAAATTCAAAAGAGCAGATTCTTTCAAAAACACCTATAGATCTTTCACCTAAATATCAATTAAATAATGAAAAATCTATGGATCTTGTAGAATATTACAGTAAAGGGTGCAGGCAAAACAGTTGTAGTAGATTTAAATGGAAGTTTAACAAATCAAATGGAGATATAATTTATACCGAGGTGACATTAACTAATATAACCAATAAAGATGTGGATATCATTCATGCAGTTATAAGAGAAAATACTGATATTAAATAGTTTGAGTAAAAGTTAAATGATATTTATTGACTTAGTAAATAAAATATAGTTCTTTTACTCTAAAATACTTTTAGCTTGAGAAATAGTAAAAGGGTCAAACTTTACACCAATAATATCAGCTGTTTTTTTATTTAAGATCAAATGTGAGTATCCCATTTTTACAGGCAGGTTATATACACTCACCCCTTTTAATATCTTGTCAGCATAGTTTGCTGCTGTTTTTCCAAGTTCGGTATGGATAAAACCAAATGCAAACAAAGCACCCTTTGATACTTGCTGGTAGCTTGGTACGCAAAGTGGAATCTTGTGTTTTAAAGTATAATCGACAAACTTTTCAACTTCCGATTCAACTTTTGAATCTCTTGGTAAAAATATGGCATCTATCCCCATAGGTAGTTCCTTAAGGAAGACACCTACATTTTTACCGTTTTCAAAGGGCAATTCAATGATCTCTACCTTAGATGTTTTGAATAGATTATTTATCTCTTTTCTAGAAGCTAAAGAGCTGTCATCCTTTGGTGTATAAGGGATAAGAACTTTCTTTATATGAGGTGAGATTTTTAGCAGCCAGTCAAATCTTTTGCTATCACCTCTTGGAGGTCTTATGCCGGTGATCAAACCTTCAGGACTGTTTGGATTTTTAATTATATTTGCTAAAACCGGATCGTTTACAGGACAGAAAAGTACCGGTATTTTCAGGTTTTTGCTTTGCAGGTGCTTTTTAACAGTTTGTGTCGCAGGGGTACTTGAGACAAAGATTAGATCCGGATCTTTTTTTAATGCAGAAGATACGATATTATCAAGATTTTCTATTGTTTCTGCAGGTTTTGTTTTGATATATTTTATATTCTTATTATTAAACCAACCAAGCTGCTCCATTTGTTCCTTGAATCCGGAAAAAGTAGCATTATCAACTTCCGATAATGATATGAAAGCCACCTTTGGAATATTATTATTTAACTCTTTTTTCTCAGAGATAAAAAGATATAATATTATCAACATAACTGTAATTATTAAAGTAATTATTATTTGCATAAAAAACCTTTTAGAAAGAGAGTTCTTGAATTATTTTATATTTTTTTAACTTAAATTCATATATAGTTAAGATTAGAAGTTAAGGAAAGATCATGAGAGTACCTATAAAAATAGGATTTATTGCAGCAACGGTCAGTATTGTTTTAATATTGTTCCTGATCAACAATTTATATGGCCAGTTCTCAAAAATATACGAAGAAGAGATTGAAACTAATATTAAACATGACCTTAAATATCACACGGAAGAGATATCACATAAAATAGATGATATTGAAAAATATTTTTTAGCGGTTTCCTTTATTGACACACATCTTTTAAATGATAGTAAAGAGATTGAGAAATTTTACGGACATTATTTAAAATCCAATAAAAACATTAACAGTATAATGTTCATCCCGTTTCAAAATAGATACAATAGTGTCACAGTTTCAAGAGAATCTTTGGATAAACTTTACCAAAAAGATATGGAAGAGGTAGAAAAAATGAGAAAACATCTTCCAAGCGGCAATATTTTTATAAGCTCATTTTATTATGATAGTAATAATCGTCTAAGCTGCAATACCTATATGATAGTTAATGATATTGACAGAAATATGAAAGTTGGTATTTTAAATGTCAAATTTTCACTTGATGATATACAGGATATGATGATCAATCAATTAGGATCTTATGATGAAGTGGCATTATTTGATATTAATGAAAATAAATTTATATATAAAAGTAAAGGCATTGATAATTTTAAAAAAGATTTTACAAGTTTACAAAAAGATATCGATTCATATAAAGATTACAAAATAGGTTTTAAAGATATACATATGCGGACCTTGTTTTTGCGTCTTGTATATTTAAAGGATAAAAAGAGTTATTTTAAAACAATTGATAAAATAATTGAAAAGAATCTTATACTTATAGTAATATCAATTCTTATCGCATTTATACTATTTTCTATTTTAATACTTTATATCTTACATCCTGTAAAACGTTTAACGGATGAGATAAAGTTTAGATCAACAAAAATAGGTTTGAAAGAGAGTGAGATCAAAGATATAAGTGCCGATGAGATAAAAAATCTGATGATATATTTTAAAAAGTTCATTGAATTGATCGAGAAAAAAGATGAAAAACTTGAATATTATAATACAAATCTTAAAAAAAGGATCAAATACGAAGTTGACAAAAATATTCAGCAGCAGGAATTTTTAATGCACCAAAGCAAACTTGCCCAAATGGGTGAGATGATCAGTATGATAGCACACCAGTGGAGACAACCTTTATCGGCTATAAGTTCAAGTGCAGCTGATATAAAGATAAAGCTTTTGATGGATAAATACAAGACAAAAGATCTTGAAGTAAGAATAGACAGTATAATGGAATTTAGCCAGCACTTAAGTGAGACGATTGATGATTTTAGAGATTTTTTCAAAAAAGATAAAATAAAAGAAAAGATCAAAACTACTGATATTATTGATGAAACACTAAAAATAGTATCCGGAAGTTTAAAGACAAATAATATAAAACTTATAAAAGAGTATGAAAATGATTCTCAGATCAACACCTATGTGAGTGAAATAAAACAGGTAGTATTAAATATTTTAAAAAATGCCGAAGATGTTTTAATCACACAAGATAAAGGGGTTGAGAGATTTATAAAGGTAAAAGTGTACAAAGATGAAACAGATGATACCCATATAATACAGATCATAGATAACGGAGGTGGTATACCAAAAAAATATATAGAAAGCATCTTTGATCCATACTTCTCTACAAAGAAAAATAAAAACGGTACGGGGCTTGGTCTTTATATGTCAAAATCTATTGTTGAAGATCATTGCAAAGGGAAGCTTGAAGTTTCAAATACATATACTGGGGCATCATTTACCATAAAAATAAGAAGTATGGCTGACTAATTTATAATATATCCGCTTCCAGAAATATTTTTTATAAATTTTATTGGAGATTTTTTCCTTAAGTGGGTTGCCAGAGTTCTTAATGCAGAGAGCGTCATCACTTCATCATTGGCTGTCCATATTTTTTGTTCAAGCTCAAAATAGCTTGTGGGATTTTTTTTATTTTCAAGAAGGATCTCAAGAAGCGCTTTCTCTTTTTTATTTAGTTCATTAGCTACATCATTGTTCGTTATCAAAGTACCCGCTGATTTGTCATATACAAGACCGTCTTTTATATCTATTTTGACAATTTGTTCATTTGCATGTTT
>JAYEMD010000171.1:0-7885 GCA_034717895.1 Campylobacterota bacterium
GTCATAATACAATCCTTGGGAAAATTGCACCTGATGGGTGAAAGTATTAAGTGCAATTTTTTCTTTTTATATACTGTAATTATAGCCTTTCTTGGCTTTTTATCTTAATCTTATGGAATTATTTGGGCTTAATATAAAATATAGGTAGGCACTATATTTTAGACAAGAACAATAAATGCTTTACTTCTGGGGTTTATTACTATTGTAGGTAGTGCTTTTGTCCTAAGTCAGGTATAAAACTTTATTTTATTGAGAATTATACTGTATTGTTAACTATAAATTCTTAATAATTTGCAATAGATTAGGATAAATAATTTAACTCTTAATATTTGCTTAGTTTGTTTTGGAAATTTGGTCGAATTTACCTACTGTTTCATCTCCTACAACAGAATTATTAAGTATTAAATCTACATTATCACTAAAAAATCCGTATGATTTATTTATATCATTCATTACTCCATCAATAAGTGATAATAATATAGGTATACAACACACATAATTCTGTTTCAAATATTCTTTTTTTGCTGTTTGAATAAGTGATAATCTATCAAGAAAATATTTATAAAATAATGTACCAATTTCAGGTAGATTTTCCCAACACATCATATTTTGAAATCTTTTTATATCTAAAATAAAATTTTCAATTGACTTTTTAGTATATTGGTTACTTAAATATTCATTTATTTTAGTGATATTATTTTCTTTACTAAATTTTTCTATAGATAGTGTTAAGCAATTAGCATCTATAAAATTATTTGCAATCCATGAATGTTCTGTAAAAAGCTTATTAAATTCTAAATGAGTTATGTTCATAATAGTAATCCTTTAATTTTAATAGTGATACCATCAAAAATTAAAAAAACAAAAAAAGATGTCAAATCGCAATGTTTTAATATATTTACTTCTTATTTTTAAGCTCTTCTTCCAAAGCCTTTAACTCATCTACATTTTGTTGAGCTTTTTTAACAGCTTCTTCAAACTTGGCACTATTTACTTATAGGAGAAACACAGTTTTACAGCTTACAAAAAAGTGGAGCAGATATGCAGGACTTAGCAAATAGTGCTAAGATGAATGAATCTACTTTTAGCGGTAGTTTGTTTGATACATAAACAAACTATTTAGGCAGTCCAAATTTTTGTACTACATATTCCCCCTCTTCATTAAAGAAGCAGTAATATAAAAAATCTTTTTTCACGCTAAGACCTGCTAGGTATCTTAGTGCCATATTTGCTTGAAGTGAGGCTATATGGATAACTATAGGTGCAGCTATCCCTAAAGGCTTGTGATCAGATACATTAAATACACTTTCAAAAGATGACTCTTCAAATAAACACACCTGCCCGTGAAACTGTTCTACACTTCCGTAAAGCCAAGGGGTGTTTGTTTCTTTTGAGTATTGGTCTATTTTGGCACGAACCGGTAAATTGTCTGTAGCATCTATGATAAGATCATAGTTTTTATCTATATTTTCCATAGTTTGAAACTTTTCAAAGTCTGCGTCATAGGCATTTACTTTTACATACGGGTTTCGAGACTCTATAAGATCTTTTACCACTTCACACTTTAGTCTGCCCTCATCACCTACTTTAAAAGCGATCTGTCTGTGTATATTATGTACTCCAACCGTATCAAAATCTATAATATCTATATACCCTATACCGCTGCTTCCTAAAGCAACACCCAAAGAACATCCAAGTCCCCCAGCTCCTATTATCAGTATCTTTTTTTCTTTTAAACTTTTTTGGGTATCTTCACCCCAAAGTTGTATCTGTCTGTTAAAATATTCTTGTTCTTCCCTGCACACAAGTATTCCTTAAAACTTTTTTTTCATTCTATCTTTTGTATCTAAAATATACAATAAATTTCCAAAATATTATAAAAATTTAGATAAAATCTATCCATGACTAATCTAAATATACAAATAGAAGAACTTATAGAGAAAAAAGCACCTGATTTTGAAATAGCAAAACTTATAAGAGGTGAGATAAAACTCTACCTAAACTCTTTAGATGAACTGTTCAGCATATCAAGCGGTAAAGATTTTTTTGTTAAACACACAAAAAGAAT
Source organism: Campylobacterota bacterium (assembly GCA_034717895.1). GTDB lineage: Bacteria > Campylobacterota > Campylobacteria > Campylobacterales > Arcobacteraceae > JAIOSF01. Next base: position 2,069 of record JAYEMD010000171.1, read on the forward strand.
AGACGGTTTTATAAAAGTACTCTACAAGTATCTTATTAGAAAACATTTTGGGATATACCTTCCTATGAGTAACTCCATACCCCTTACAATTGTAGCTCTGGGGAGTTATGGCAGAGAACAGCTTTGTGTATATAGTGATATTGATATAATGTTATTACATGATGAAGTAAGCGGTTTTAATATAAAACCGATTATTGAAGAGTTTATGACCTTAGCTTGGGACAGCGGACTAAAACTAGGCTCTAGGGTTCATAGTATAAACGATATAGAGGAATCTGTAAAAGAGGATATCACTATAAAAACTTCAATAATAGAATCAAGACTTATCTACGGTTCAAAACACCTTTGGTTCAAATATCAAAACTCCCTTAACAATATAAGAAATTTTGAACAAAAAGAGTTTGTACTTGAAAAACTTGAAGAACATAAACTAAGACTTAAAAAGTATCCTCTTGTTATGCAGCCAAACATAAAAGACGGTTATGGAGGGATGAGAGAATCCAATATGCTTTTTTGGATGGCAAATATAACATACGGCGTAAACTCTACAAAACAATTAGCGGGTAAAATTTTCAGTGAAGTTGAATATAAAAAATTTAGAACCTCTTTAGAGTTTATATTTAAAATTAGAAATGCCCTGCACCTAATAGCTAAAAAGAAACTGGATATCATAACCTTTGATGTACTTCCTGAACTAAGTAGCAAACTTGGATTTAAAGATACTCCAAGGCTTACAAAAGAGAGACAATGTATGGGGAAAACTTTTGAAGCTCTTCATAATATCCATTTTTTTACCTCTATTATGATAAAAAAGATCACTAGACAGCATCTGTTTGAGCCAAAAAAACTCACCTCCATATATCAACACAGATTTGATAAGAACATCTATATATGCAATAAAAAACTATATGCAAGTTTTAACAAAAAGCCCAAAAGCCTAAACAACCTTTTAAAGGAACTTATAGCGCTGCCTGAATATATAAATGAATTTGACACCTCTTATCTTTACTATGCATCTAAAACAAAAACATTACATAAAAACAGTATAGCAACAAAATCACTGATAATAACTTTGCTTCAAAGACAAAATCTGTACCCGATAATAAAATTCTTATATAATTCAGGTCTGCTTATAGATATAATCCCAACATTTAAAAAATTGATAAACCAACCTCAGTTTGACGGATACCATAAACACCCGGTTGATATACATAGTATAAAAACACTTTACCATATACAAAATGTAACTGACCCTTTTTTAGAAAAACTATACTCTTCCCTGTCAAAAAACCAGATATTTGTACTAAAACTTGCCGCATTTTTCCATGACTGCGGAAAAGGGAGAGGGAAAGACCACCATATAGTTGGACAAAATCTATTTAAAAAATTTGCAAAATCTTTAAATATAAGTGAAAAAAACATTGAACTGGCATCAACACTTATAAGATACCATAATATGATGAGTAAGTTTGCCACAACTGAAGATATATATTCTCAACATACAATTTTAACATTTGCGGCAATTATACCAACTAAAGAGACACTTGACCTTTTATACCTTTTAACATATGCAGATATAAACTCTGTAGATTCAACACTATATAAAAGTTCCACAGCATCTCTTTTAAGGGAACTTTATCTTCAAACACTACCGGCTTATGAAAATAAAGAGCTTTTAAAAGTAAGCAGCAGAAGAGTGGCAAAAGAGAATACAATTAAAAAACACACTTTATTTAAAGAGTTTTCAAAACTGCTCCAAAAGAAAACTTTATCAATAAACTCTAATCAACTTTTCTTAAAGTATAAAGCTGAAGATATTATCAAGATCTCAAAAAGAGCTTATGAGATAAAAAAGTGGGATTATAAACTATTTACACAAAACAATTTAAAAATAAGGATCACCAGAGTTGCACCCCTTAACCTTGGGTACTTACTGGGTAAACTTCAATTTTTAAATATATCGGCTATGGGTATATATAAACTTTATGACAATAAAAAATTCTTCGAAATAGAGTTTGCTGAAAAAATAGATGAAGATGAGATTGAATTTATTGAACATATAATCAAAGAATCATTTGATATGTCAAAAACAGTAAATATAAAAAAACCTATAATTAAAAAAGATGATATCATCATAAACTGTGACCATACGGATGAGCTTGCATTGATGAAACTTGAAACAAAAGATCAAAAGGGACTATTTAGCTATGTTGCAAAAGTATTTGATGATTTTAATATAGAGATAAACAGTGCAAAGATACAATCACACAACGGTAAAGCAAAAGATCTGCTCCTAATATCTAAAAATGGTCATTTCTGTATAAATAAAGATGAGATCATAGATATACTAACCCAATAGTTATATAACAGCCTATTTCTAATTGGGCTGTTATTTTTTGTAGTGTAAAGGTGCTCTTATGGTAAAATGGATACCGTTATTGGGTTCACTGTTTAAGACTATCTTACCGTGTAGTTTTTGAGTAACGAGATTGAACACTATATTCATACCAAGACCGCTTCCCCCGTTGGATCTGTTTGTCGTATAGAACGGATCATATATCTTAGAAAGTGTCTTTGCATCAACACCTTTACCGTTATCCTTATAATCCAAAATAAAATCTTCCCCATCCTGAACTGCTTTAATCTGGATAGTACCCTCTTTACTATTTCCAAAGCCGTGTATTATTGAGTTCATGATAAAATTACTTATAATTTGAGAGAAAGCTCCCGGGTTTGAATAAACCTCAAGTTCATCATCTATATCAAGTTCTACATTTAACTTGGTTTTTTTCAACTGACTGTTCAAAGACTGTAGTATCTCATCAACATATTGTGCAAAATTAAATTTACGATCCTGAGCCCCTGTTTGATCAACGGCAACTTGCTTAAAACTTTTTACAAGTGTTGCGGCTTTGTTTATATTAATATTTATGGATCTGTTCAACTCTAAAGAGTGCTTTACAAAATCTTCAAAATCCTCCTCGCTCATCTCTTCTGAGTCGTAAAGTTTTTTAAGATGTTTAGTTTCATCTTCTAAACTGGTGATCCCAGTAAGTGCCATCCCTATAGGGGTGTTGATCTCATGTGCCACACCTGCTACCATACCCCCTAACGATGCCATTTTTTCAGATTCTACCAACTGTTCCTGGGTATCCTGCAGTTCCTTATATTTAGCTCTTAAATAGTTTATTTTATCAACCAGTCTATATCTTATCCAATACCCCACAACTAATATGATAATAATATTTATAGCTGTTAACGATAACGATATCTTGTCAATAACAGATGAATTATACTCCATTGTTTCAACCATGCTGTTTCTCTCGTTTTCAAGATATTCTTGATATGGTTTAAGTCCTTTTTTCATATTTTCTAAAGATGGGGGTACTAGTTTGGTCAGTTGATCTTTTATTTGCTCATTATAGCCTTCTATTAAATTTATATCAACAATTATTTTATTAAACTGTCCATCCAACTCTTTTGATAATACACTATACTGATTATTAAAAATATTAAATATCTCTTTGTAGTTGCTCTTACTTTCAAATAAAATCATTTTATTTAGTAGACCACTCATATTTTCATCTATACTTATTACTCTTTTTAATAATCTTTTTATCTGGGGTGTAGTTAAATTTACATATTCTTCAGTTTTTTTATAAGCTTTCCACCATGACTTTATAGCATTACTGTTAATATCTTTTAAACTATTCTTTCTTAAAATAATATTCCTAAGCTCATTTTCGAGTTTTAAATTGCTTATTTTAAGTTTCATAATATTATTTTTAAAACCTCTATCAATATTTGTATATTTATTCTTTATAATATGCCCCGTATGATGAAGCTGAATATGACCGTCTTCTATATCCAATATCGCTTTTTGTATCTGATTTGGAAGCTCTTGAAACTCTTGGGATTTAATCATCTTATAATACCAAGTACCTAAATTACATTTATGTGGATTTAATTCTCTATTGAACTTTTCTTGAAATACTATTGCATTTAACATATCCTTCACATAGCTTTCATGTTTTGTCATTATACTTTCAAAGAAAATCATTTTCTCATTTAGTTCATGTACTTTTTTATTGTTTTCCTCCAATACGATATCTGAGTAACTTGTAAAAAGAGACATTACGATTGTTATACCTGCAATTAAAAACAATGACAGATACATCTTGGAAACAATATTTTTATTAGACATTATAAAGTACCTTTATCTTATCAATATTTTCAAAAAATATATCTATAAGTTCCGGATCAAAATGCTTACCCTTTTGCTCATTAAAAAATTCTAATATTTTATCTTGTTCCCAAGCATCTTTATAAACTCGCTTAAAGGATAGTGCATCAAAAACATCAGCTATAGCAGTAATACGTCCGTATATATGTATATTATCCCCTTTTAAACCATTTGGATAACCGCTTCCGTCATATTTCTCATGGTGTTGAGATACAACTATTTCTGCAATTTGAAGAATCTCTCTTTTTGAATTTTTAAGTATATCCTGACCTATTGGTACATGGCTTTTTATTATTTCAAACTCTTTATTATCAAGTTTTCCCGGTTTTAACAATATATTATCAGGTATACCTATCTTACCAATATCGTGCATAGGGCTTGCAAGTTTTAATTTATATGCTTCATCCTCATCAAGTCCATATCCCATTGCAAGTATATAAGAGACCTCTGCTACTCTATTTACATGGTCAGCAGTATCACTGCATCTATTCTCAATAACCCCTCCGAGTCTTTGTACGATCTCTTTTTGAGTTTCTATGATCTCGTCATTTAAACAAATATTTTCAAATGCGATTGATATGTTATTTGCAAAAATATTCAAAAAGTCCTTATCTGACTGGTCTAGGTGTTTACAACCCTCCAGATACAAAAATATGTTTTTATTGTTTTTTGCTTTAAAAAAAGCTACATAGTAATCATCTTCAAAATAACTGGATTCCATCTCATATGCTTTATTTAGATGTTCTAATGATTTTGGAGTAATTATATTAAAATTATCCTCATCTTTAAATTTACCTGCTGTTGCCAGAAGCTTGAACTCTCCCTCTTGAAGTGTTGCAAAAAAAAGCATCACTTGCCTTTAAAGGAAGCAAGGCATCACTTAAATTTAAAATTGATACAAGCTGTTCAAGTACACCCTCTGTAAACAATATCAAAGATTGTACTTGAAATATTGATTTTGAAGCTGTTATGATCTTTTGAAGACCTTTTTTATTTCGTTCAATTATACTAAGATCCCTATATGACCTAAGTGAAGATACGATAGTTGTATAAAGTTTTGTAGAGGTGAGTTCTGTTTTCTCTTTGTAGTCGTTTATGTCATAGTTGTCTATCACATCTTTTTCAGGGGCAGATCCAGGCTGTCCTGTACGAAGAACTATTCTAATATTCTTATTTCTTAACTCTTCCCTTATTCTTTTAGCAACTACAAGTCCTGCATCATCTGTTTCCATCACTACATCAAGTAATACAAGTGCAGTATCCGGATGTTTTCTTAAAAACTCTATCGCTTCACTGCCGCTATACGCACTGTGTAGTTCAATTTTTTTATTTTCAAAGACAAAGTTTCTAAGAACCGATTTGGTAATATTATGAACTTCCTCTTCATCATCAACAATTAATACCTTACATTTATGTTCTATTTCAAGCAGAGTATTTGACTCTTTTTTCTTCTTTGCAAAATTCATTTTAGCCATATTTACATCCAAATATTAATATTTCCTAATAAGTTTAACTTAATAAAACTTTTACAAAATTGAATCATATAATTTTTTATATAATTATTAACATTAATT
>JAYEMD010000172.1:0-7868 GCA_034717895.1 Campylobacterota bacterium
TGATTCTGAACTAATAACTGTAAAAGCTATGAATATCCTAAAAAAGGCTGATGCAGTACTTTATACCGGTTCACTAGTACCACGTGAAGTACTTAGCTGGTGTAAAGAGGATGCACTTATAGTTGACAGTCAAGGGATGAAATACCCAGAGATTTTTGAATTTTTAGAGACTCATAAAGATAAGATAGTTGCTCGTGTTCATACGGGTGATCCATCTATTTACTCAACTATTGCAAAACAAATAGAGTATTTAAAAGAGCAAGATATAGAATATTCTGTGATACCGGGTATCACGGCAGCATTTGGTGCGGCAGCATCTTTAGGGATAGAGTATACAATCCCGGGAGTATCTCAGACTATTATACTTACAAGAATAGAGGGGAAGACACCAAACCCTGAAAAACTAGAGAATATCTTAGCTTGTAAAAACTCATCTTTAGCTTTTTATCTTTCAATTCTTTTAGTAAAAAAACTAAAAAAAACAGCACTTGAGATGGGATATGATGCTGATACACCATGCTGGGTTGTGGAAAAAGCTACATGGGAAGAGGAGAAAATCTATAAAGGTACAATTTCTGATATCCAAAATAAGGTTTCCCATATAAAAGGTGTGGCACTTATACTTTTTGGTGAATATTTAAATCAAAAAGAGACCCAAAAGTCACATCTTTATGTAAAACCACTTGTAAAAGAGTTACTTCAGTCTGGGACTAAGAAATGTTAAAAATAGCTATTATCTCTATAAATCAACCAAGTTTAAATAGTGCCGTTAAGTTAGCCGAGTATTTAGGTGAATATAAGCTGGATATCTATGGTAAAAAAGACCTAGAACATCACTTGGACAACCTTATCACTTATGAAAAGATAGATACCGTTTTAGAAAACGGCTGGAAAAAATATGATGCTATAATTTGTATTTTAGCTATGGGGATAGTTGTAAGAAAAATAGCACCGTTATTAGAATCTAAAGCTACAGACCCCGCCGTACTAGTTATAAGTATGGATCTATTAAAAGTGATACCGATTCTTAGCGGTCATATAGGTGGAGCAAATGAATTAAGTGACCTAATAGCATCAAAAATAGATGGGTGTATAAACTTTATCTCAACGGCAACAGACCAAGTAGAAGCATTTGCTTTTGATATGTTCGGTAAAAAAAACGGTATGATGATAGAAAACCTTGATAGATTAGCCAATATATCAAATAGACTTATCAATAAAAAAAGTGTAAAAGTTTTTACCTCAAAAGCTATATATGAAACAATAGAAAATAAAACTAATCTTGAATTAGTAGAAGAAGATGCTATAGATGAGAATACGGTAGTAATATCTTCAAAATACTCAACACTTAACACTTCAAACTTAATACTAAAACCTAAAGTTTTTATAGGAATGGGATGTAATAGAGATACTAGCTTTGAAGATATAGAACAAGCTTTTCTATGGTTTATTAATAAGCATGGATTAGAAAAAGAGCAAATAGAAAATATAGCCTCATTTGAAGCAAAAAGTAACGAAAAAGGGCTTTTAGAGTTTGCTAAAAAATATAATTTTCATATAATATTTTATAATAAAAATGAGATAAATAGTTTACAAGCTAAATTTAGCAAATCAGCATCGACAAAGATTTTTGGACTAAAAGGTGTAGCAGAGCCCTCAAGTGTGTTGCTATCTAAGTATAAAGAGTTGATACTTCCAAAAGAGGTATTTAAAAAGAAAATTACAATTGCAGGAGCAGTTTAAGATGAAAAAATTATATATAGTAAGTAGCGGTGCTGGAGGTACACACTATATCACACCGGATGCAAGAAATGCACTTGAAGAGTGTGAGGTGGTGGTATCTTATACAAAATATGCAAAAGAGTTAGGTGAACTTATAGAAAACAAAGAGGTATATACCTCTGGTATGACCCATGAGATAGACAGATGTAACCAAGCTATAGAATATGCAAAAAGTGGAAAAACAACATGTATCATCTCAAACGGTGATGCCAATGTATTTGGTATGGCTACACTTATAGTTGAACTTATAGATGAGAAAAACCTATGGGATGAGATTGAGCTTATCTCACTTCCAGGGGTAACTTCATTTTTAGCAGCCGCTTCAAAAGCCGGAGCTCCCGTATCACATGACTTTGCTGTCATCTCACTATCAGATAGGCTTACAGATATAAACCTTATAGATAAAAGAATAAAATCTGCCTTAGAATGTGACTTTGTAATAGGTATCTATAATCCAAAATCTAAAAAAAGGATCAAACCGTACCAAAACTTTTTAACTAGACTTAACGAAGTGGATGAAAGGATAGTTATCATCGCTCAAAATGTAGGAAGAGACTATAAAGAAAAGATAACAATAACAACATCTACAGAGCTAATAGAGCAAGATATAGAGCATGAAAAGATAAGTATGAACACGATAATAATAGTATGTAACTCAAAAACAAGACTAACATCAAACGGACTAGCACTAACTCCAAGAGGGTATCTGAATAAATATGATACGAATGGAGAATTAAAAGGATCATGCTAAACCTTTGCATAAGTGCACCATCGTCAAACAGCGGCAAGACGATACTGACAACGGCACTGCTTTATCACTATAAAAAAAGCGTACGTCCCTTTAAGATAGGACCAGATTATATCGATCCTCAGTTTCATACTAAAGTAAGTGGAACTCATAGTGTAAATCTTGATACTTTTATGATGAATGATGATCAGGTAAAGTGGCTCTATGAAAACTATAGTGATAAAGAGGTATCTATACTTGAAGGTGTGATGGGCTTTTATGACGGGGATGATAAAGGGTGTAGTGCTTATAGTGTAAGTAAACTTCTTGATATACCAACTGTTATGATACTTGATGCACAAGGCTCTTATATAACAATAAGTGCAGTACTTCAAGGTCTTAAAGAGTATAAAAAAGACAATACAATAAAAGCAGTCGTACTTAATCATATCTCATCATCTATGCACTTTGAACTGATACGTAATATTATAAATAAAGATCATAAAGATATAGTGGTACTTGGATGGATAAAGAACAATATTGAATCTTTGAGTGATACCCATCTTGGACTTGATCTTGATGATCTTTCAAAAATTGAAACTATAAGTAAAGATGTTTTAGAGCATATAGACTTGACACTTTTGGAAAGTCTTGCAAAAAGGGAAACTAATATAAAGTCTAAATCATATCCTTTTGAAGCGGTAGAGAAACAAAAGAAACATTTAGCAATAGTAAATGATGGGAATTTCTCTTTTCTTTACCATGATAATTTGCAGTTTTTAAAATCTATATTTGAAAAGGTAACTGTAGTAGATTCAATAAAAGATGAAGCAATACCTGAAGCTGCAGATATAGTTTATATCCCTGGAGGTTATGTGGAAAGTGATAAGGCATATAGTAGGATAAAAAGCTCTAAAAAATTTAGAGATTCACTTATCAATCACTCAAAAACTAAAAAGATATATGCAGAGTGTGCAGGGCTTTTGTATCTTGGTAACTGTGTGGATGAAAAAAAGATGAGTGGTATACTTGATGTAGATTTTACACTTACAGTTAGATTTACAAGACTTGGGTATTATTATAATGAAAGAGGGATAAAAGGGCATAGCTTTCACTACACAAAGGCTGTTGATGATTCAAATGGTGTGGAAATTTTATCTAAAAAGAAAAATGGCAATGGAACTATAGGAAGCTGGGAAAGTGCTGATAAAAAAGTATTTGGTACTTATTTGCATACTATGTTCAGGAACAATATACAACTTTTAAAAGAAAAGTTTTTTATTTAAAATAATATAAGTATTATTCCTGTGGTAAAGCAATTGTAAATTCAGCTCCGCTATAACTCTTACCTTTATATTCATATAATTTAGTTGAGATAAAAAAGTATTTATCATCTTCCATATCTTTAAGATTATCTTTTGAATTATTGATTATATTTATAAAACACTGAATAAGTTCATTCAAGATACGTTCTTTTCTGTATACGCATTGTTAAAATCTAAAAAGTTTGATTATGAGAAGAAAAGATAAGTAGCTATTAATCTGAAATAATCTATTTACAAATAGGACTTTCTAAAATAGCTTCTTCTTTTATTAGATATGCACATTGAGTTTTTGTAAAAATAGAGTTTTTAAATATTGCACCAAATACAATGATATCTTCAATATTTGAATCACGTAGATCAACTTCAATAAATTTACTATCTGCTAATCTGGCACCTTTAAAGTTTATATTTGAGAGTGAAACTCCATCAATCTTTGCAGCCCAAAATGAACTATCTATAAAATTACCGTTTGATATTTCACTATTATTTAGGTTTGCACCTTTAAAAACTGCATCTTGACAATTTGCTTCAGATAGATCAACCCCTTCTAGATTTGAGAAGAAAAAGTTTACACCTTTAGCACTTATACCACTCATATCAGCACCCCAAAATTTTGACTTTGCAAAGTTTGAGTTATCAAGTATTGCTCCACTTAAGTCAGCAGCACTTAGATCAGAATTAGAAAAATCATGGGAGCTTAGGTCTGCATCACTTAGATCACACTCTTCGCATATTTTAGTTGAAATAAATTTTTCTAAGTCATTTTTATCGTAGCCATTTAAAAAAACTGTTAAGATGGATATTATTAAAATATGTTTCATGGTAAATTTCCTATTTTGAATTTTTTAGAAATTTTAAAAGTTTTGGTGCTTTTACACCTCCAAAAAGTTTACCAATAACTTTATCATCACCTTTTGAGATATAGATACGCGGGATCCCCCACATCTTCATATCTTTTGGTATCTCTTCGCTTTTATGTAGAAATTGATATGTGATATAGTTTTGGTTGATATATTTTTTGATCTTTGCTTGTGAAAACACTTTTTTCTTCATATAGCTGCATTCTGGACATTTTGGTGAACTGACCATCAAAAAGAGTTGTTTGTTTTCTTTTAATGCTTTCTCTTTTGCCTCATGATAACTTTTTTCCCAGTTTAATGAGGCACCAAATAAGCTTAAACTAAGAGTAAATATCATAAGGATCTTTCTTAACATTTTTATTCCTTTAAATTGTATATATAAAATAATATATTAAAAGTGTAAATTAAGAGTAAAACTCCATAAGCAGTAAATCTTTAGTTTCACTTTACATTATCTCTATCACCACTCAAATTGAAAAGTGGTATGAACTATTTTAAACTTCTCTTTCAGCTCAGAATTTATTTTTTCTACCAGCTCTTTGTAGTTGTCAAGTGAGCTTTTATCTATCTTTACATGTGCCGTCATATTATACATATCTTGTGTAATTTCCCAGATATGTATATCGTGCAGTTCAATAACCTCATCGTATCTTTGGATAAATTCCTGTACCTCTTTTATATCAATGGGGGAGCCTTCCATAAGGGTATTTACCGATCTTTTTAGTATCTCTATAGCCCATTTGGCGATAACTATTGCAACCATAACCGCCAGAATAATATCTATAAAGTACCATTGAGTATAATAGATCACGATATACCCAAGTATAATAGCCACCGATGAGAGTGCATCACTCAGCATGTGGACAAAAGCTGATTTTAGGTTTATGTTGTCTCTATCCCCTTGCATAAGTATAAGTCCTGTGGCAATATTTACCACAAGACCGATAGTTGCAACTACCATGGCTATTTTTATATCTATTGAAGAGGGGTTTATAAATCTCTCATAAGCTTCATAAACTATCCACAGTATAGAAAGCACTATAGTCACGCCGTTTATAAATGCAGCCAACACCTCTGCTCTATAGTATCCAAAGGTCTTGTTTATAGGGGCTTGTTTACTTGCCATAGTTATAGCTGCTAGTGAGATTATAAGTGCAAAAGAGTGGGTAAACATATGTATCGCATCTGATATTAATGCTAAGGAGTTTGATAAAAAACCATAGATAAATTCTGCAATCATAGTTATAAAGGTAATAGTAAGTGCTATTTTAAGTACCTTTTTATCTGTACCTCTGTGATCTTGTGAGCGAGGGTACTCATGGTTTTGGTGATTATTGATATAAGGCTTATGGTCATTTAGACCAAAATTACAATTTTTCAAGATACTGTCCAGCTGTTAGTATGGTTATATCTTATTAAAATATCTATAAATTGGTTCTTAAAGTTCGTTAGTATAGATTTTTAGATAAAATTCATAAAAAGATTAACAAATTTAAAAAGTTATATAAATAAAGATAATATCATAGTTTACGGGGGCTAGAATTTGAAAGAATATGGAAATGATCTGAAAATAGTATTGTTTGTATTGGCAGTAGTTGCAGGATCAATAATATGGAATAAAGAATATTTTTTTTCACAACAGACAATGGATGAAGTAAAAATAGTAGATACCACAAAACAAATAGGGAAAAAAGATGAGTAGTTTTACACCCCACACACAAAATGAGCTAAAAACTTTAAATATCCAAGAGGGCAAAACATATATCATAGAGTATAAGAACAAAGACTATTTTAACGGTGAAGAGACTCTTGAAAGATCACAGGCTAAAGTGATGTTCAATGATACAAAAATAGTTTTTGTAGTAAGTGACCCATACGGTATGGATAAGTTTGTTAAGAATGTAAGGGTGATAAGTGAAGCGAACTGATATACTTTTTTGGATACTTTTAGCAGGAGTTGCTTTGTTTTATCTGCTAAAGGGTAATGATATGTATCAAGATAAATGGGATCACCGTAAGAGTGTTTTTACGGGTGAGAATAATGTAAGTCTGGGTGAGACTAAAAAGTAGTTGTATCAATACTATTTGCTGATATAAGATGGTGGGATAAACTGCCTCTTCTGTTTCATTAAAAAGTAGAAATATTTTAGCTTTATCAAGACAACCACCCTAAGTCCGCAACTATTACTTTTCTATTCAAATTAGATATAAAACTCAATTTCCTTTTTTATTTGCTAATTTTATTTTTTAATTTAAATTCAAAAGAGATGTTAGCGGTTACTCAGGTAGCTGCATCTGCATGAGCTGAAATGATGGGGATAATTTATAGAATAAAATATAATATAAATATGGTATAATGGTTATTTTATAAATTAGATTAGAGGTTAATATGAAAAAAGCGAATGATTTTTATGAGATATTGAATGCAGTTGAGTTTAATAACCCTATTGATAATAATGATGAATTTTTTACAAACTTTTCAGGGCTTAGACAAGGATTCAATGAAAATAAGATTTATAAAATGCTTGCTATTAATCCAAAAACAAAAGAGTGTAACTCTCTTACAACCTCCCAAAGAGTTTTTTTATCAGGACATAGAGGTACTGGAAAAACTACCGAACTTTTAAAACTAAAAAATGAGATAAATGCAACAAATTGTTTTTTAACAGTTTTTTGTGATGTAAGTAATGAAGAGCTAGATATAAATAATATAGACTTTGTAGATATTGTTATCTTTATGCTTGAACAGCTAGTAAAGGAATTAAATGATAGAGATATATCAGTAAATGAAGATGATGTAAAATCATTTTATGATTGGTATTCTCAAAGAATAGTGGAGATAAATGAAAAGACAGATGAGTCTGCAACAATTGAAACAGAACTAAGTGGTGGTATAAATATTCCTTCACTTTTTAAGCTTATTACAAAAACAAAAGCAAAACTTTCTGCCTCACAAGATACAAAAGATACTATTAGAAGAGTATTTACAAATAAATTCTCAGACTTTAGTTTGAAGTTCAATGAGTTTATTTTAAATATAAAAGAGTCACTAAAAGGTATAGGTATTAAAGACTTACTTTTTATAATAGATGGATTTGAAAAGATTGGAACACTTGAAGATAGAAAAAAGATACTTATAGATAATTCAAATAAATTTGTAGAGATACAGTCAAA
>JAYEMD010000173.1:0-7791 GCA_034717895.1 Campylobacterota bacterium
AGTGTAGAATATGTAAAGATTTTGTAAAAGTAGGGTAGTGATCTATTTTACATATAATAGTTACAATATACAGATTGTGTTTTGTAGGGAAGGTACAGGGATATGTGATGGTAAAAAAAACTTTAATATTAAGTTTGATTGGGTCAGCACTTTTTACAAGTGTTTATGCAAAAGATCTCTATTTAAAAGATGAGATGGTGAGGGTTGATTTTTGTGATGAACAAAATTGGTGTAATATAGGTGAAGACAACTATCTAAAAGGTTACAAGCTTACTAAAGTGTCTGATAAAGATTATAAAGTTACAAGCGACACAGCTTCAATTTATAAAAAAACATCGCTGATTACTCAAGATGATACAGCTGATTTTAAAGCTCTTGGAAGTTTAAAGGGGAAACCTGAAAGCTACTTTGAAAATAGGGCTGAGTTTGTAAACTTTACTTACGGATTTGTAAAAAACAGCAGACTTAAGCAAGAGATAAAATCTTTACAGGATCTAACACTTACGATAGACACAACTACAAAGAAAGTTCAAGATACGACAATATTAAAAAAAGCTGAAGTAAAAGTGGATAAAAAAGCTGTAAAAGAAGATAAACCTACCGTTGTTATGAGTGATAAAGAGAAAAAGAAAATAGTAAAAGGATATACAAGTGCACTAAAGCTTTATAAGTTAAAACAGTACCAAAAAGCTTATGAACAATTTAATGTATTGTTTGAAAGTAATCTTGATGATGCAAATATAAACTTCTATCTAGGAAGAAGTGCTTTTGAACTTAAAAAGTACCACGAAGCTATCTTGGCATTTGACAGGATACTTTTTAGTAAACCTGATGCAAGTAGAGTAAAACTTGAGATGGCAAAAGCGTACTTCATGTCAAAAAAATATGCTGATGCAAAGCTATATTTTGATGAATTGAACAAGGACCCTAAAACTCCTAAAAATATAAAGGAGGGTATAGGAAAATATCTTGCTATTATTGATGAGAATACTAAGAAAAACTTCGTAAATGCAATATTCCTTGCAGGTTTGGCTTATGACTCAAACATAAACAACAGATCATCTTACGATCTTTTTGATATACCAAATCTTCCTAACCCTGCAACAAACACAGTACCGGGAGAAGCTGATTGGGCACACCAAGAGGTGGTTATAGTAAATCACAAATATAACAAAAACGAAAAAAATGTTATCAAAAATGACCTGCTTTTATTTGCAAAAACAATGGTAGATAGCAAGAACTCTGCAAAAGATATAAGAATGATTGCATATACCCCTACATGGAATCATATCTACGATAACGGACTGGCTATGGACTATTCTATCTTTACTGATGCTTTATGGATAAATGATATAAGTAATCTAAAAACATACGGACTAATGCCTAAATTTACATATATGATAGATAAAAAAATCATAACAAAAGGGCATTTAAAATACCAAACAAAGAAAAACCAAGTTCAAACAGCAAAGATAAACGATAGCAAATATATTGAGCTGCACAACAATTGGCAGCTGATCTCACCAAAAGGTATAGCTTACGGTTTTGGTGTAACCGTAACTTCAGAAGACCAAAATACAGAAGTGGCTAATAGTACTATAGATAAAGATAGTGTAACTTTAAAAGCCAACTCAACATATTTGATTAAAGGTAAGTATTCTTTAGCACCAACCCTTTCTTACAAATATACAAAGAATGACAAAGAAGATTTTATGTACGGTGTAAGAAGAGCTGACAATGAGTATAAATTTTCTGTGGTAGGTACTTATATTCACACACCTAAGTGGCTGTTCCAAGCAGGTGGGGACTATGTAAAAAATGACTCCAATATAGAAGCTAATGAGTATAGTAAACATACTTTTACTCTTAACGTGATAAGGATTTTCTAATGAAAAAGCTTATATTATTCTTAATGATAAGTACCGTTGCACTATTTGCAAACGTAGCAAAGATAACGGCTATAAAAGGTAAGGTTTATATAGATAGGGATACTAAACAAATAGCTGCAAAGCTTGGAAGTATCTTGGAACTAAATGACAAGATCTTAACAAAAGACAAATCAAAAGCTTTGATTTTATTTAAAGATAAGACCTCTATAACTGTAGGTAAGAACTCTAAGCTTGAAGTGGAAAAATATGTATTTGACCCGGATATCGCTTCAAATAACCAAGCACAATTCAAGTTTGGTAAGGGTGTGTTTAGAACACTTACTGGTAGAATCGGTAAAATGAACAAAGAAAAGTTCAAACTTCGAACTGCTTCAGCGTCTATCGGTATTAGAGGTAGTATTGGTTTAACTACAGTTGATATAGTTCCGCCAAAACCTGGAGTTGAAGATGCAGTACCTGAAGAGATAGTAAAACATACCACAACTGAGGGTGCGTTCTTTTTGACAGATCTTAAAACCGGAACTACAGTAGATATTCCTAAAGGTCAGACAGCTAAACTTGATATTAAAGGTGTGACAGTAGCACCTGCAACACCTGAAGAGATGAAAGAAGCTGAATCTATGGAAAGTACAGAAGACTTTGAGCAAAAAGATGAATCTGTAAAAAAAGAGGAAGAGAAAAAGAAAGCTGAGAAAAAAGAGAAAGCTGAGAAAAAAGAAGAAAAGAAAGATAAAAAAGAAGAGAAGAAAAAAGAAGAAAAGAAAGAGGAAAAGAAAGAAAAACCTGCTAAAAAGTCAGACAAAAAAGAAGAAAAAAAGTCTAAAGCAAAAGAGGGTAGTAAAGATAAAAAAGAGGAATCTAAAGAAGAATCTGTAGAGAAAGAGGATAAAGCAACTGAAGAAGAGGCTGTTGCTGAAGATGAAAAGACTACAGAAGAAACAATAGAAGGTGAAACAACTGAAGAAACACCGGAAGAACAGCCTTTACAAGAGGAGACACCTGTAGAAGAACAGCTAGTAGAAACAGAGGAAGCTCCTGCAGTAGATGCACCTACTGAACTACCACCGATAACAGAACTAACGCCAATGGAAGATGTTCCTGAACTACCTACCGATCCTTTAGCCGGTGTACCTAATATAGATGATTTAGGTACTTTGATAGATGAATTAGTGAAGAAGGTAGACGATGCGGAAGATAATGCAGAAGATCAAGCTGAAACAGTAATATCAGACGACGGAACAACAGGCGGTGACGATGGAACAGATGACGGAACAACAGGCGGTGACGGTGGAACAGATGACGGAACAACAGGCGGTGACGGTGGAACAGATGACGGAACAACAGGCGGTGACGATGGAACAGATGACGGAACAGCAGGGGGTGACGATGGAACAGATGACGGAACAACAGGCGGTGACGATGGAACAGATGACGGCACACCTGAAGGACCAGTAGGACCACCGTCAGGTGGTGGTGGAGGTACTACTTATATAGATCCATCAGAAGATTCACCTGATTCAGATACTAATGATATTGCAGCTTTACTAGATGAAGTGACTTATAAAGAGATGAAAGATACAGGGGAAACATACTTGGAGTATGGATATGAACTTGATACACCCTCAGGAAGTCCTATAGATACATATATTACAGGAGATCTTACCCCTTCCTCAGTGGTAGATCAATATATTAATAGTACAAATGGAGCTACGGCATTTTACGAGGGTGGAGTTGCTGCTATGCTTGGTAGTACACCGTATGATGGTTCTATAGGATTATATATAGATTTTGGAAATCAACAGTTAAACTATAGTACAAATGTAAGTTATATATCTGTACCGGTAGGTGGTGATGATTATTGGGTCGCTAATATAAACAGTGGTAATGTAAACTCTTATGGGTTTAGCTCATCTGATATCACTGCACACCCAACTAGCAGTGTTGTACAAGATATATCAGGAAATTTAGACGGTAAATTTTACGGTCCGACGGCTGATGAAGTTGGAGGTTCTTTTCAACTTAACAGTTCATCGGGGACTATGAATGGTGTATTTGGCGGTAGTGGTACTATAACCACTCCATAATAAATGATATACCAAAACTATTAATATAGGTCAGCTTATTTTCATATAGAGTATAATCTGACCTGATCAAAGCTGTTCATATTTAAAATATAAATATATTAGTTAGATTTTGTAAATAAAAAAGAAAAAATAAATAAGGGATTATAAGTGAAAAAGTATTTAATATTGTTGTTTGTATGGTTTGGTCTATATCTTAATATCCTGTACGCAGAAACTGAAGTTTTACCATCATCTAATGGTTTAGTTGCTCATTATGAATTTGAAGGTAATTTGAATGATAGTTCTGGCAATGGATATCATTTAACAGCTCCAGCAAATGCATTATATGAAACAGGTGTAATAGGTCAGGCATATGTACTCAATGGCATGGATAATAACTTATCATTAACAGCTCCATTATCTACAAGTGATTCTGCAACAATATCCTTTTGGATTAAGGGAAGTAATTCTCAGTCTGTAGACCTCTCTAGTTTTCAGGGACAGATATTTGATCTTTCTCTTCTAGATGAGAGTGAGTCAGATTTTATTTTATATGATGATGGTGTAAATGATGTTATATTCTCTTTCTCTGATTCTACAAGTAGTGGTTGGCATTTGATTAGTGTAACATTAGATGCAATTAGCAATAATTTGGTGAGAGTTTATTTTGACGGTGTTCTAAGATATGAATTATCCGGTCATAGTGTATTGTTTGATCTTTTGAATAGTATTGCATCTGGTGTGCGGGGAATGGATTTTATAGGAGCATCAGTCGATGAATTACAGGTCTATAATAGGATTTTAACAACAGTAGATATTAATTTAATTTATATCCAACCACAGGCAGTTAATGATCTTTTATTTGGAGATGTTAACGTAAGTGACATAAATGGTCAAAATAGTATAATGTATTCAAATACATCAAGAAATTTGGCGGTTTCTCCTGATGGGACTATTATTGTAGTATATGAGGATAACCTTGGTATAAATGTGGTACGAAGCACTAATAGAGGTGAAACGTTTTCTTCACCTATACAAATAACGACTAATATTGGTGAAGCAGAAATAGATATTTCAGATGATGGGAAAGTTTATATTGCGTGGATTAATAGTACTAGTAGAGAAATTTACATTTCTAAAAGTAATGACTCTGGATTGAGTTTTGAGACACCAGTGGTTGCAGGAATTGCTGAATTGTCTTATAGTTTACATATGGCAGTTAATGAGAATAAAATATTTATAATACCTGGAGATGGTGAAAAAGTATTATATAGTGACAATAGAGGTGAAACATTTAATGAAACAAGTATGGGATCATCATGGGCATTTGCCGATATCCATGTAGATAAAACTACAGAAGATGTATTTGTTATTGTAGATAATCCACTAGTAAATATAGCAAAAAGTGATAATGATGGTTTGACATTTTCAGAATATACAGAACTCAATCCAAGTATAGATGTATTTTATTCAGTTGCTTCTTCCTCTTTTGATTATATAAATAAATTTCTTTATATTTCAGGTTCAGGAGGGACAGCTTATCGTATAGATGTTGAATCAAATACAAGTACACTATTACCTGATATTCCATTTTCTACAAATTTACAAGGTAGATCAATAGATTCAGATAGTCACGGCAATATCGTAATTGGTTATACTTCTATAGATAAAACATATTTGATAGTGAGTAATAATTATGGTGAAACTTTTAGTATACCAGTTGAAATTGCAACTTCGGACTATTTGAATGTATCTATAAATGATACAAATGGTGATGTTTTAGCTTTATATTCAAAAGATGGTAATATTTTTCTAAAAGTATATACTAATTTATTGACAGGATATAATTATTTGTATAATAATAATTTTAATTTACCTGATGCGGGAATTTCATCAGTATCATACTTAAGTAGTTCTATTTCACAAGCACTTTATGATACTGAAGTTGCACAAGATTTTAATAATACATATTTCTATTTCTTTGGTCTTGGTCAGCAAAATAATATAAATATAGGGAAGGTATTTGTTAATAATGACGAATTCTTATTCTCAAAAATAGAAGTTGATTCTTTTGATAAAGCTACTTTATCAAATAATAGTAAAAATGATATAGTAAGAAATGAAAATATCATAACATTTTATGATGATAGTGTAGCAAATGTGGAGTTGAAATATATAGGTGTGGTAACAAATGCAGATTTAAATGAAGAAAATATATCAGATGCACTTATATTTGATACAAGTGCAGTAGGATATGAGTTTTACCTCAAACAATTAACACAAGAGTGTGAAGTGATGGATAAAATTACAGCATACACTTTTTCAGATATAAATGATCTTATATCTGAACTATCAATATATAATTCTAGTAGTAAAATATCAATTGTAAAACCTTCAGATAGCTCAAAAGTGTTATTTGTAGATGGAAGTGTACTTGGAGAGTATGACTCTTCAACTTTTGAAACCACATCAAATGTTGGTACATATGTAAGACACTCAAATATTAACTGTGATCAATATAGCAATGGTTCAAAAACAACAGTCCCATTAACAAATGTTTTAGAGATGAATACATCTTTAAGTGGTTATAGTAATGTAGGTTTAGGTTATGATGGAACATACGCATATATATTAAGATTTGTTCCTGTAAATAGTTTTAGAAAGGTTTACGTCTATAATGAAAGTACACTGCAGCAGTTAATGACACACAATAACGTACCTTTGGTTCCAGCTATAGACAAAACAATACCAACAACATGGACATATATGTCCCTACCCACAAATATGACACTGTGTACAAGTGAATATCAGTCACAATTAACAAATATATGTGATCAAAATCATACAATAGAGAGTATTTTTGGTGGAGTAGATATGATAATGAAACACACAGGGGATTGGAGTTACTGGGAACAAAATAGTACAGGTACATATAATATGGATAAATTAACATCTATAAACCATAAAGAGGGTATCTTGGTAAAATCAATAAATAAAGCAACAATATCAATACCGTATGATATATTTAGTTTAACACCGGATACCCTTATAGACCTTCCAGAAAATGGATGGATATTAGCAGGTAGTAACTTTGGACAAAACGTAACAGATATAAAAACACAAGTGGAAGATCAAAATAAAACATTGAAATATATACTGAATTATGATACAAACTGGGAGATATACGCTCCTACAAATGATTCTCAAATAGATACATCATTTCCAAGAATAGAAAAAATAGACAATATGGACGGTTTCTGGTTGTATGTGGAGTAAATAATATAAGTAAGATAAGATATCTTACTTATTTAACTTCAAGATCTTCCGTTGGAGAAGAAACGTCAGGAAGTATATTGGCTAACTCAACTGCATCATCGTTGCTGCTTGTTAAATTCTCTTCAACACTGTCAACAGTTCTCACAATCTCCTCAATCTCTCTTTGAGTATCTCCTCCACACCCTGTAAAACCAATAGCAATAAGAACTACTATAAGAGCTGATATATTCTTTATCATGGTACACCTTTACATATGTTTTTTACATTATAGCATAATAATTTATATATAAGTAAAAAGTAAAAAAAGAAATAGTATCGCTAAATTACAAAATTTAAGAAAACTTTTAGCAAAACCTCTTGACAAACTAAAAAAAATCTATTATAATTCCCGTCCAATTTAAGTGAGACACAACGTAAAGATGAGTCAAACGAAAAGTTGAAAGTTCTTTAAAAAATAAATTGTTAATAAATAAATCAAGTTTATACACATTAAGATGTTTTAGTTAAATAAAACATATGTAATTTTTATAAACTAGATACAAGAAGAATAATTAAAGATTTAT
>JAYEMD010000174.1:0-7789 GCA_034717895.1 Campylobacterota bacterium
AATATCTTCTAACATCTCTTCGTGGAACATAGCGTAAGTTGAATCTGGAATAACTGCAACAGCTTGATCAGCAGCACCAGTTCTATCCCATTGCTTACCACCTTCTCTAATAACTACAGGCATAGATGCATCGATAATGATGTCATTTGAAGCGTTGAAGTTTGTAGTACCTTTATCAGAATCAACCATAGCGATTCTTGGAGCATCAGCATCTACAACAGCTTGGAATGCAGCTTTGATCTCAGCTTCTTGTGCGTGACCAGCTATTTTCTTCTCTAGATCAGACATACCCATGTTTGGGTTAACACCTAATTGCTTGAAAGTATCAGCATACTTAGTGAATACTTCTTCAAAGAAGATTTCAAAACCATGACCGAACATAATTGGGTCAGAGATTTTCATCATTGTAGCTTTTAAGTGTAGTGACCAGATGATCCCTTTAGCTTTTGCATCTTCGATAGTTTTTCTGTAGAACTCTCTTAAAGCAGATACAGACATAAATGTACCGTCAAGTACTTCACCGGCGATTGCATCGATAGAAGTTAACTCTTTACCGTTTAATGCAATAGTAACTTTTTGATCTTTGTCACAAGTTACAGATTTTTCATTTGCATAGAAGTCACCTTTTCCACCCATGTGTGCAACACATGCTTGAGAGTTTTCATCAACAGCTTTTAATCTATGAGGATTTTTTTGAGCAAATTTCTTAACCGCAACAGCAGCTCTTCTATCTGAGTTACCTTCTCTTAATACAGGGTTAACTGCAGAACCTAAACATGTGCCGTATTTAGCTTGGATAGCTTCCTCTTCAGCATTTGCAGGGTTTTCAGGATAGTTAGGGATATCATAACCTTGACCTTGAAGCTCAGCGATACAGTCTTTTAACTGACCAACAGAAGCAGAGATATTTGGAAGTTTAATAATGTTTCCATCTTCTTGTAAAACTACTTCACCTAATTTTGAAAGGTTATCTTCAGCTTTACCCATTGCAGCTAAAACTCTACCTGCTAGTGAGATATCACTCTCAACTACTTCAACACCTGCAGCTTTAGTGAAAGCGTTTACGATTGGTAATAATGAATAAGTTGCTAAAGCCGGAGCTTCATCAATTTTTGACCAAATGATTTTTGACATATTTGTTCCTTGTTTTTAATTTAATTGTAGCTGGCAGTTTAACATGAATTGGTTTTAGTAACTTTAATATTGAATAATCGTTAAAAAATATATTTAACAGGTGTTTCTTTTATACACACTGACAAAGAGCAAATAAAAATGTGTTACGAAATGTAATAGTGTTATTTTATCTCCACAGCTCTTTTAAATTTTTTACTGTTTTTGTATTTTTAGGCTTTTTTAGCTGTATTGTTTTTTTAGGTGTAACTTTTTTACTCTTTAATTTTAAAGATACTTTTCTTTTATTTTTTATTTTATTTCTACGTTTTACATTAGTTATATTTTTTCTGTGCTGCTTGTATGTTCTGCTAAAATGATGTTGATTACCTTCAGATGATTTTACAAAATAGTAATAATCAGTCTTTGAAGGAAATATTGCAGCTTTGATTGCAGCTAACTCTACTGCACAAACAGGATCAGCCGGTATACCTTTATATTTGTAAGTATTATAAGAAGTTTTATTTTCTTTTATCATTTTAGGTGTTACTTTTGTATGTGAATACTTACTGTAGTTTAAAGTACCGTCCATTTGCAGTTTCATATCTTTATTGATTCTATTGTGAATAACGCTGGATACTAAAGTCATCTCATTTTTTGAAGCAGATTCTTTTTGTATTATGGACGCTATTATTATATATCTGTACCAATTCTTTTTACTATAAATACCAAATATCTTTTTGCTTAGATTTTCATATCTTTTTTCTGTTTGATCAAAGAGATGCTTTACCAGCTGTTTTTCATTCATACCCATAGGTAGAGAATAAGTATCGGCAATTATATTTCCGTCTTTTTTGTAAGCATATATTGCATATGCTTCAAATAGTTTTCTAGTAGAGATATTTAACTCTTGTGCCAACTCCTGCAAAAAGAAATAATAAGTTTCACCCGGTATTAAACTTATACTTTTCATAGCAGCTTTTGATTTTGTAAGTTTATAAAGAAATTCTATCTTTGACATCTTTGTTGATTTAAGGTCAATCCAGCCGCTTTGGGGATATCCAAATATTAATAAGGCTATCTTGTCCAGTTGGTTTAAATCATACTTATTTTTATCTAAATGTGTTATAATCGCGGATGTACTACCTTTTGGAATATTTATCACTCTTAGAGTTTTCACTTCCATTGTAAAATAGTAACATAATATAATAACAGCAACAAGGAACAATTCAATAATGCTAAAAACTATATCTTGGATCTTTGGTTTTTTAATTGCAATTTTTTTAATAGCTGTAATCTCTTTATTTAATGGTATAGAATTTGATAATGTTAGTTATAAAAACATAAAATTTAGCAAATTGTATTTAAAATATGATAAAAGTTTAATTTTATCAACCTCAAATCTTAGAATATACAATGATGACAAAAGTAATTTCAAAGATCTTCAAATAGAACTTCAGCTAAATGATATTTTTAATATACGTTCCGTTTATATAAAAAATCTCCTTTTAAAAGAACCTTATATTAGAATAAAAGGTTATGCTTACTTTGATTTTAATCCTTTTGATCTTAACCTGTCAAAAAAAACAGATATACTGATAAAAGATTTTGATCTTATTTTTGATAAAAATCTTGATAATATAAAAGCAACCGAGTGTTTGCTAAGCTTAGAAAATGATACACTGTATTTTAACTTTACAAAACCGAAATATGTCAACTTTGATCTTCAAGAAAGTAAAGTGTCTATAGCAAACCTTACTACAGATCCCGTACTTTACCTTGCTCTTTATTCAAAAGACATGATAAAGCCTGAACTTTTAAAACTTCTTACATACTATAATGTAACACTTCCTATAGAACAGTTAAAAGGGGAAAACAACAATATTTATACAAAAGTTGTTATACCGTTTAACAACAAACCCGTAGAGGTATCATCAAAGGTTGATATACATAACGCACTTATAAAAGTATATAACAAAAAACTGTATGTAGATGACCTTAATATCACCCTTTCAAATAATAAACTTCTTGGAAAAGCTCTTTTAAATACTAAAGATCATAACAACTCAGATATACGATATAATATAGATATTAGTCAATTTATAGATTTTAAAAAAGAATACTCAAAAGGGAAATACCGTATAAACCACTTCAAGTATAAAAAACTTTCACTCAATAGCAGTCCCGGTTATTTTGATATTGATTTTAAAAACTATTTTAAAGCTGATATATACTTAGATAAAGAGCCAAAACTTTTCATAGATGATAAAAAGATAAATATAAAAGATTTTAACACCACATATTCCAAAGATATTTTTACCACGAATATTATAGGAGATATTGACAATATCAATTTTTCATTAAAAGACAAATATCAACTAAATACCATAAAAAGTAAAGGTACCCTTGATCTTAACAGTTCAAATGAAAATATTGATATCTCTATTGAAGATATAAACTATACAGCAGACTATAGCAATTCTATTTTAGTTAAAACAGATTCAAAGAAAGGAGATATAAAAGCATTTGAACAAAACATTTATCTAAACAACATAAAAGTTGAATATATAGATGAAGTTTTAAAAAGCAGTTTTGATATAAGTGACAACTCTGAAACATACAAAGGAAAACTAAACAGCAAGATTGATCTAAAGAATAAAAAAGTCCAAGGTACAATCTTTGCTGACTATAACTATCTTGATATTTTTGATATAAAAAATAAAAAATTTACATTTAATATCGCTTATAATGATGGGATAAAACTTTTAATACCGCAATTAAATTTTATCTATGACAAAGATATAATAAATATATCACATCTTCCATCTGCAATAAGATATCTAGAACCTAAAAATATTTCAGCCGAAGGTAACAGCACATTAAGAGTAGATATGACAGATAAAAAAACTATAAACATAAACAGTGATAATCTTGATATAGTATTACCTTTAGAACTAACTGCTAAAAAGGATAAACAAAAAGATCCAAAATCTATAACGGATAAACGTAACTACAAATTCTACTCACACAATGGAAAAATAAAATACGGTATCTTTAACTTCACTTATGATGATCTAAATATTACTGCACAAAATAATAAACTCGATGCAGTATTGAAAGAGGACTTCACTATCTTAAATTATGTAAAAAACAATAATAATTCATACATAAAATCAAAATACCTCAAAAGTGAATATATCAACAAACTTCTTGGTAAAAACTGGTTCAAAAACGGCTATACCTCACTTGATATATCAAACTTTGATCAAGAGTATAAAGGGATGATAAGATTTAACGATGTTGACGTAAGAGATTTGACCATATTAAACAATATAATAATCTTTATAAATACAACACCTGCACTGATAAATCCTCTTTTAGCACTTCCCAGCCTTTACAGACTTTCTCAAAGCGGTTTTAATACAAGTAAATACAATATCCAAAAAGGTTACCTAAGCTTTACATATAACGAAGATAAAAAACTGTTAAATATCTACGACATAAAAACAAAAAGTAATTTTATCGACTTTAGAGGTTCTACAAAAATAAATTTAGAGAACAAAAACATTGAGGGGAAGATTGAGATAAGTTTTTTTAAAGATTATGCATCAATCATAAAGAAACTTCCCTTGATAAATTCATTTTTACTTGGAGATAAAGGGAGGATATATACCAATATAAATATATATGGAGATATAAATGATCCAAAGATCAAACCGGATCCAATACCTAATCTAAACGAAACTTTACAGAACAATATTTTTAATAAAAACAACTCCGAATAACAGTATTAATTAATACTGTTTTAAAAAGAATTCCTGTATAATGTTAAACAATTAACGGGGGTTTATAATGGATATTAGTAATTCTTACAATATACAGGGATTATCGGGCGTACATGCCAATACGCTTGAAAAGATAGGCAGTGCAAAAGCTATAAACAAAGCTGCGGATGATCCTTCAGGTTTAGCCATATCTGACAGCCTTGGAGTTCAAAAAAGTTCTCTGACACAATCTCTTCAAAATATGAACAGCGGTATTGCAATGACAACCATAGCACAAGGCGGCATAAAAGAGCAACAGACAATTTTAGAAAATATTAAACTCCAAACACTTCAAGCTATGAACGACACAACAAGCGATGAAGGTAAAGATGCAATAGCTCAACAAATATCAAAATATATAGATCAATATGAACAAATAGCTTCATCTACAACTTACAACGGTCAAACACTGCTAGAAACAGCAGGAGAGGTAAGTGATGATATATCAATAGTAGGTGATGAGACTATCATACCCCTTGATAAAGCAGATACAAGAACTATATCTGAGAGTTTAAAATCATTTCTTTCAGACTTTACATCAAACCCGGATTCTATGAGTGGTTTACTTGATGCAGTTGATGAGGGGATTGATAAACTTTCAACTTACTCGTCTAATTACGGCTCTGCTCAAAATCAGTTTGAAGCATATGCAAAAAATGCTATGGCAACTGAAAAAGAGGTAGCAAGTGCAAGATCTACGGTACTTGATATAGATTATGCTCAAGAGGTAGCTGATTTTAGTAAAAGTAATCTACAAACTCAGATAGGGTTTTTAATGCAGACACAGGCAAATGCCTTACAGGCAAAAAACATAGCACTTCTATCATAATAAACGGGTCTTTCATCTGACCCGAACTTATTTTCTTAACTTACACACACTATTATAACTTTTAATTATCTATAAAACTAATAAAATGAATTTTTATTAAATTTTTGCTATAATCCCATATAATTCAATACTTACAGGGGTGTTTATCTATGAACTTTTTTCATCTATCTCATACAGATATGGACGGTTACTGTTGTCAGCTTATATCTAAAAAAATATTTCCGGACGGTTTTTTTCTAAATGCCAATTACGGACTTGAAGTGAAGATGTTCATCCAAAATATCATCCAAAAAATAGAAAAGTCAAATAAGGATGAAGAGATACTTTTTATGATAACTGATCTTAATCTTACCGTTGATGAAGCAAAACACCTTAATAAACATATAAACAACTTTAAAGAGCAGGGATACAATATAACTATACAACTTTTAGACCACCACGGTACGGGTCAAAAAAGTGCTGATAAATTTGACTGGTATTATCTTGACACATCAAGAAGTGCTACACAGATCACTTACGAATACTTTAAAGAAAACTATCCTCAATTTGAAGAAAAATGTGAAACTAACTTTGACAAACTGGTACAGGCTGTAAATGCAGCTGATATTTGGTTGAGCGATGATGAGCTGTTTGAATACGGTAAAGTTTGTATGAGCATGGTATCAAAATCATATGAGATAAACAATACTATATTTCCCCATAAGTTTAGAGAGTATAAACACTACTTACTAACAAGAGCTATAGAGTTTATAGAGCTAAAGGATGGTCATATAACACTTGATGAAAATATCTACAAACTAAAAAAAGAGTTTTTAAATAAAAAAGATAAAAATGACACTATAGACAATATAAGTTCAGCATATCTTATTGATTCACTTGCAGATAAAAAAGAAGATCTTACTATTTACTACAAAGAGCATAAAGGTCTTCTTACATATTGCTTGGGAAGTATATCTATCCCAGCCAATGCCTTCTTAAAAGCAAATCCTGATTATCACTTTTTTATTGATATAAATAGGAGAGGTCGTGCAGGATTTAGAGCCGATCATAAGATAGATGTATCTATATTAGCCCAAAAATTAGCAAAGGGCGGTGGGCATCCAAATGCAAGCGGTGCTGCTTTTAGCGACTTTAAAGAGACAGCTTTATATGAAGATGTTAAAAGCTATATGCAAAATAAACTGGATAACTGTTTATAATTGTAACATACCCATTTAAAGGGTGTGTTACAAAAGCTCCTCTATTTTTACTACAAAATTTCATTAAATTAATTTATAAAACTAACCTTCGTTAAAGCAAAACTATTACCTATGGCTAAACTATTATAATCTCAACTTAAAAAAGTAACAATATCTATAAAATAAGCTAATAAATATCATAAATTTTTTGCAGTTAGTTTTTATATGCACTTAAAGAAAATTAGATAGTATTATCGAGAACATTTGACTATAGGTCAATAAAATAAAAGGAGAGAATAGTGAAAAAACTAAAGAATATTTTTAGAAAAGATTCTGATGTTGCTGCTGTTGATGAAACACAACAGATCAGCAGAAGAGATTTTTTCAAAAAGACTGGTGCAGTAAGTGCTGTAGCGGCTGCTAGTGTTATCGCTCCATCAGCTGTGAGAGCATCGGCTGCTGGTGAAGGTGATCCGGCAATTATGCATCACCCAAAATGGGGACAATCATGGGGTGATCCTGTAACAAAGAACCTTTACGGTATCCCATCTGCGTATGAGCATAACAATACAAGAAGATATACTGCACTTCTAGCATCCGGAAATGAAAGAGCTTCTATTGCAGTTACACCTATCCATGAGTCTGAGGGTATCATTACTCCAAACGGTTTATTCTTCTCAAGATGTCACGGTGGTACTGCACATGTTGATCCAAAAGAGTTTAGACTTATGATCAACGGACTTGTTGATAAGCCAATCGTTCTTACTTTAGACCAACTAAAAAGATACCCAAGAGTTACAAGAACTCACTTTATTGAGTGTCCTGCAAACGGTGGTCAAGAGTGGAGA
>JAYEMD010000175.1:0-29288 GCA_034717895.1 Campylobacterota bacterium
GTGCAGCTTCATCAATTATATTACTATAGTTCTGTTCTGCTATTTCTTCTTCTTGTATTTCTACCATTAAATTTGAACCAATTCCCATATCGTTTTCCTTTTATTTAAATGTGTTAGTATTTATAACTATTTATTGAACAACATTATAGTTGTATAATACTTAAAGAACCTTCTAAAACAATAATAATGTATATCAATAGATTATATAGTGCTTATAAACTCTTATATGATATAATTATCTTTTTAATAGATATAAAACAACATTATTTAAGAAAGAGTTAATATATGAAACCGAGGCTTTTAGATCAATTGGTCGAGAAAATACGACTTAAACATTA
Organism: Campylobacterota bacterium; assembly: GCA_034717895.1. Classification (GTDB taxonomy): domain Bacteria; phylum Campylobacterota; class Campylobacteria; order Campylobacterales; family Arcobacteraceae; genus JAIOSF01. Next base: position 339 of record JAYEMD010000175.1, read on the forward strand.
TAGCAAATCAACAGAACAGACTTACTACTATTGGGCAAAAAGTTATATACTTTTTCACAATAAAAGACACCCTAATGATATGGGTAAGATTGAGATAGAACAGTTCCTGACTCATCTTGCTGTTGAGAAAAATGTTGCTCCTAGTACTCAAAATCAAGCGTTTAATGCTTTGCTTTTTTTATATCGGGAGGTTTTGGATATAGAGATATCATCTTTTAATATACAAGCTTTACGAGCAAAAGAGAAAAGTAGGGTTCCTGTAGTGCTTAGTATGGAGGAGGTGCAGCAAGTTTTAGCAAATATTACAGGGGTAAACAATATTATAGTATCTCTTCTTTATGGGTGCGGTCTTAGGATCAAAGAGGCTTTACGGCTTAGAGTCAAAGATATAGATTTTTCATATGATAATATCTATATATACGACAGTAAAAGTGATAGTGACAGGATAGTACCACTACCTTTAAAACTAAAAGATAGACTAAAACAACAAATCATAAGGGTACAAACACTTCATGCAAAAGATCTAAAAGATGGGTATGGAAGTGTATATCTTCCACATGCCATATCAAAAAAATACAGTACGGCACATAGTGATATAAAGTGGCAGTATCTTTTTCCTGCTTCAAAAATATCGTACGATAAAAGGGAGGATATCACAAGACGACACCATATAAATGATATCAATATAAACAGAGCTATAAAAAAGTCGGTAGATCTATGTGGGATTTATAAAAAAGTCACGGCACATACATTTAGACACTCTTATGCTACCCATCTTTTACAAAACGGCACAGATATACGAAGTATCCAGGAGCTTTTAGGACATAAGTCTATTGAAACAACTATGATATACACTCATGTTGTAAAAGAGTTAAATAAAAGTGAAATAAAATCACCCCTAGATTTTTAAAAACTTATGATAAACTTTTCTTTATAGATACTAGTAGATAAAAAAAATTATTTTGGAAAATAAGCAAGGGGATAAAAGTTTGGGTATATTTCATATAAATATAAAAGGTTTGGTTCAGGGTGTCGGGTTTAGACCCTTTATATATAAGCTTGCCGTTGATATGAATCTAAAAGGGGAAGTGTACAATGAATCAAGCGGGGTTCATATAAAGCTTAACGGCTCAAAAAAAACAATAGAAAACTTTATAGAGTCTGTTAAAAATGATAAACCGATATTAAGTAAAATAGACTCTATAGAGTATTTTAAAACAGATGAAGAAAAGATCTATGATGATTTTGCCATATCTTCAAGCACTAAAAGTTCAAAAGTTACCGTTACAATGCCCCTTGATAGTTGCATGTGTGAAGATTGTAAAAGAGAATTGTATGATAAGGACAACAGAAGATATAATTATCCTTTTATAAACTGCACAAATTGCGGACCTAGATACACACTTATAAAAAAGCTTCCTTATGACCGTATTGATACAACTATGGCTAAGTTTAAAATGTGTAAAGAGTGTGAAGATGAATATACCGATCCCACAAATAGAAGATATCATGCGCAAGTTACATCTTGTAAAAAATGTGGACCAGCATTAGAGTTAAGAGCTAAGAGTAAAGAGTTAAGTATTAGCGGTGGTGAGATCATTGATAAGCTTGTAGAGCTTATAAAAGATGGATATATTTTAGCTGTAAAAGGGATAGGGGGTTATCACCTTGTTTGTGACGCTTCCAATGAACAAGTTGTTCAAAAAATAAGAGAAAGAAAGAACAGACCCCATAAACCATATGCAGTGATGGTAAAAGATATTAGTTCTGCTAAAAATATAGCTTCTATAAATAAAGCTGAGAAAGAGCTCTTAGAATCAAAAGAGAGACCAATAGTACTACTTAAACAACTACCCTCTACCCGCTACAAACTACCAGCTAACATAGCTCCTAATATAGATAAAATAGGTTTGTTTCTACCATACACCCCTTTACATCAAATGCTCATGGATAGATTAGACAGCCCAATAATAGCAACAAGTGCAAATAGAAGCGGTGATCCTATCTGTACCACATCAAAAGAGATAGATGAGATAGGTGATATATGGGATTATTGCTTGGATCACAACAGAGATATTTTAAACGGCTGTGATGACAGCGTAACTGCCGTAGTAGATAAAAAAACGGTTTTTTTTAGAGTTGCTAGAGGGTATGCTCCATTAACAATCTGCTTGGATACAAAAGTAAAAAACAATATCCTAAGCTTAGGAGCAAATCAAAAATCAACGGTAACTTTTGCATATGAGGATAAAGCTGTAGTATCACCTTATCTGGGTGACCTTGATACTATAAAATCTATAAAAAACTATGAGCAAAATATAAAAAATCTAAAAAATATATATAGTTTTGAATCAAAGCAAATAATATATGATAAACATGAGGGGTATGAAAGCTCTAAATATGCTAAAAAATTAGAACAAAAGTCTCAAAACCTACAGCACCATTATGCACATATTTTAAGTGTAATGGGTGAAAAAAATATAAACAAAAAAGCGATAGGCGTTGCCTTTGACGGTACTGGTCTTGGGGATGACGGTACACTTTGGGGCGGTGAGTTTTTATATTGTGATAGAAAAAGTTATAAGAGGGTTGCTTTTATAAAACCTTTTAAACTTATAGGAGCCGCTAAAGCTGTAAAAGAACCAAAGCGTTGTGCTTTGTCACTTTTATTTGAGCTGTACGGAAAAGAGGTTTTTGGTATGGATCATCCTGTGGTGGAACAGTTTTCAAAAAGTGAACTAAAGCTGCTTTATACCTCTTGGTCTAAAGGACTTAATGCACCTGTGTGTTCCTCTGTAGGAAGAGTTTTTGATGCTGTTGCCTCAATAGCCGATATTATTCATCTTATGACCTACGAGGGGCAAAGCGGTTCAATGATGGAGAGCTTTTATGATGAAAATATATATAAAAGATACCCTTACCGCATCCATAAGGGTGTAATAGATATAGATCAAATGATAAGGCAGATGATAGATGAAACCAATAAAAATATTATAGTCTCAAAGTTCTTTAATACGATTGTAAACATAATAGAGGAGATATCAAAAGATTTTGACGCTCCTATTGTATTAAGCGGCGGAGTTTTTCAAAATGTAACTTTATTGGCACTTATTGTGGATAAAATTCCAAATGTTGTTTATCCCGACAAACTTCCATGCAATGATGCTGCTATAAGTTTTGGTCAGATGATATGGGCAAAGGAGAATAATATTGTCTAAAGATATAGTAATAGGTATAGGAAATATATTATTCAGTGATGACGGTATAGGTGTATTTACAGCAAAAGTTTTAAAAGAGCATTTTAGCTTTTCAAAAGAGATTGATATAGTTGACGGTGGAACTTTGGGAATAGGGCTTGTGAACTATTTTAGCGATTATGACAATGTTTTAATACTAGATACAATATCTTTGGATGATGAGATTGGAGCTATTTATAGTTTCCCTTCAAATAAACTTTTAAATCTTGATGGATTCAAAAACACGACCCATGAGGTTGAAGTGGTAGATATGTTAAGAAGTTCAAGTTTGCTTGAAAATTGTGCAAAAGTAACCGTATGTGCAATAGTACCTAATGATATAGAGACTGTTTCAATAGGTTTAAGTTGTGAATTTGAAGATTTTTTCCCAAGTTTTCTGGATGCAGCAGTAGATGAGATAGAAAAGCTTGGGGTGGAAGTGATAAAAAAAGATGATTATGATCTTGATAAAATAAAAGAGGGGTTTACAAAGTGGAGTTAGGATTGGTTCTTATTTTATGGTATGGAATATTACACGCCTTTGGTCCGGATCATCTAACTGCAATTGCAGATTTCTCTATTGGTAAATCTAAAAAGAAAACCTTCGCTATAACCTTGGCATTTGCTGTTGGTCATGGGGTGATGCTGTTTGTTTTTGCAAAAATCTTGCAAAACTTTGATATATCAGATCATCTTTTGTCCTATGGTGATACAATAAGTGCTATTGTTATATTTGGTATGGGGATTTATATACTTTTTATGGTATTTACTGATAAAATTCACTTAAAAGTTCACAAACACAAAGATAAAGAACATATACATATTTGGTACGGAAATGAACATAAGCATAACAACAATGCACTTATATCTGCACTTACTATTGGTGCTTTGATGGGTATAGGGGGTGCTAGAGGAGTATTAGTGGTATTTGGTGTTACTGATGTGCATAGTATAGGCTTTGATATTATATTTATGTTTATCTCAGGCGTTAGTGTTGTTTTTATTCTTTTAGGAGTTGTTATTTTGTATATAAATAAAAATCTTTTACATAATCTTGCAAATGTACGAAGAGTATTTGCAACAGTTGGAGTTATATCAGTTATAGTTGGATCAATCAGTTTATTTACACCCCATTCTCATGCTGTGATGATAGAGCCTGTAATTGGAGAACTAGAAGACCATGAACATCCCCATGCTGCTGATATAGATTTTGACAATGCAGAAGATTTAGTAGCAAGCAAAGATATTGCCGATATAACATATGCTCAGATGATGAGACAGATGGGGGAAGCACTTAAAATGGTACAAGAGGGTATCATAACACAAAATCAGCTTTTAGTAGAATCTGGTGTATATCTTATAGATTCACACCCTGCACCAAAAGAGAAACCTTGGATGATTATGGATCCAAAAGATAGAGATAGTTTCAAAAAATCACTTATTTCGTATGACAAGCTTTTGCATGATGCTACAAGTGAGGTTTTAGGATCAGTAAATGAAAAAGATTGGATAGATGCAAATGAAAAGCTCTATAATCTTTCAAATCATTGTATCTCATGTCATAGTGTTTGGAAAGAAAAAGTTATAAAATGATAAAAGCAACTCGTTGCTTTCTTTAGGATTTGTTTCTTTGTGATGGAATTTATTTCCATCGATAAAAGAAGTAATTAAATGTAGGTCCCTTCAAAAATGGGACATTTTTTAAGGAGAAATAATATGTGTAAAGATTGCGGATGCAGTATAACAGATCATGACCATAATGGGGGTCATGAACACCATCATCACGATGATAAAATGGCAAATATCCATGCCAATCCACAGCTAAACGATAAAAAAACTGTAGATGTGATACAAAAGATACTGGATAAAAATGATCATGAAGCAGCTCATAATAGAGCTTATTTTGAGAAGCAAAATGTACTTGCAGTAAATCTTATGTCTAGTCCAGGAAGCGGTAAGACAACACTTCTTGAGAAGATGAGTGATATTGCAGAGTTTAAATACGGTGTAATAGAGGGGGACCTTGAAACAAGCAGGGATGCTGACAGATTAAAAGCAAAGGGGATTCCTGCATATCAGATACAAACAGGATCAGCTTGTCATCTTGATGCTTTTATGGTCCATAAAGGTCTTCATAATATGCCGCTACAGGGTATAGATGTGTGTTTTGTGGAAAATGTGGGAAACCTTGTATGCCCTGCATCTTATGATGTGGGAACGCACCTGAATATAGTACTTGTAAGTATCCCTGAAGGTAGTGACAAAATAGCAAAATATCCTGTGATGTTTAGAGCAGCGGATCTTATACTTATAACAAAAACAGACCTTTTGCCCCATTTTGATTATGATATGGAAGCTGAGAAGAAGGAAGCCAGAAAATTAAAACCAAATGTGGATATTTTAGAAGTGAATATACATGATGAAGAGTCTTTAAAAAGAGTTGTAAACTGGATAGAATTTAAACGAACGATGCGATAAAATAAAAGATTCCGTATAAGTACTTTTGTTCAAACGGCTTCACTTTGGGTCCCCACGATCAGAGATCGTGACCCTAAAGTTGCAGATGTTTTCTCAAAATCACTTTTACTACATCTTATATTTTATCTTACAACCAAGGGAAACCTAAAAACTAAGTTCTTAACACTTAGCACTTAATACTTAACACAAAAAAAGGATTTTTTAATGTGCCTATCAATACCTTCAAAAGTAACAAAAATAGATAAAGAAAAAAACACAGCTACTGTAGATACCATGGGTGTAAGCCGTGATGCCTCACTTGATCTTACGGAAGAGGGGAGTGTAGATATAGGGGATTATGTGCTTATCCATATAGGTTTTGTTATGAATAAAATAGATGAGCAGGATGCCTTGGACTCACTGGAAACCTATCGTGAGATCTTGGAAGCTTTAGGTGATGAAGAGTTACAGCAAACTATAAATGAAAGTGACAACTGCCCCTCTGTAGTTAAGAATTAAAAATGGAACTAAAATTAAAAGATCTATATGACGGCTTTAGACAGCCGGATGTGATAAGGTCATATGCTTCACTTATAGAAAAAGAATCTAAAAAATTAAAAGATCCAATAAATATTATGGAAGTATGCGGCGGTCACACCCACTCTATTATGAAATACGGTCTTAATCAGATACTACCTTCTAATGTAAATTTTATACACGGTCCCGGATGCCCTGTGTGTGTGATGCCAAAAGAGAGAGTTGACCATGCGTACGCTTTATCTATGATGGATAATGTGATCCTTGTAACCCTTGGAGATATGATAAAGGTGCCAGGTTCAAAAGGAAGCTTGCAGGATGCAAGAGCAAAAGGTGCCGATGTAAGATTTGTCTATTCCCCTTTGGATACTTTAAAAATAGCTTCTCAAAATCCAGATAAAAAAGTGATATTTTTTGCCATAGGGTTTGAGACAACTACCCCTATGACCACAGCCCTTATAGATCAAGTGATAAAAAAAGATATAAAAAATATACTATTTCATATCAACCATATAACAGTACCTGAACCTATGAGGGTACTTCTTGATGATCCAAGTAATAATATAGATGCATTTATAGGACCAAGTCACGTAAGTGTGATAAGCGGAAGTAAAATATATGATGAGTTCCCGTTAAACTATAAAAAGCCTGTTGTAGTAAGCGGTTTTGAGCCTGTGGATGTGATGGAGTCTGTTTTACTTATCTTAAAACAGATAAATGAAGCAAGGTGTGAAGTGGAAGTTCAATATACAAGAAGCGTAACAAAAGAGGGTAACAAAGTAGCTCAAAAACTAAATGACAAATATTTTGAAAAAAGGGATAGTTTTAGATGGCGTGGTATCGGCGATATTCCACAAAGTGCATTGAAATTAAAAAATGAATTTAGTCAATATGATGCTGAAATTATATATGAAGATATCTTGCCAAAGAATAAAATAGACGATCATAAGCTTTGTATCTGCGGTGATATACTAAAAGGGAAAGCTACTCCAAAAGAGTGTGCTGTATTTGGAAAAGCCTGTACCCCTTCAAACCCTATGGGATCTTGTATGGTAAGCAGTGAGGGGGCTTGTGCCGCTTATTTTAAATACGGTAATTTGACATAAATATTTTTATGTAATATAATTCTCTAAAAATATCAGCTAAAGGGGTTGTGTAATGGGGTGCAAAGATGACTAGAAAAAATTTTGTGTTTAAAAAAGATGTTGCCCGATACATTGAAGAGATTGCTAAACAAATAATAACTAAATTAAATTTATCTTGATATGGTATAGATTATGAGAATAGAAGAGCAAGAGTTAAGAGATGCCGCAGGGTATGGAAGCGTAGCAAAAGGGTATGACTACTATAATAAACAGATGGTTTTGCGATGTGAGGTATTAGAACAAAGGGATAAACTTGTTGTGTTAAAAAGTGAGGTGGCAGGAAGCGGTATAAATATCTATAAACAACACATCAAACTTTTAAAATCTTCAAATAGATTACAACTATCTGGTGGATGTAATTGTCCTGTTGGGTTCAATTGTAAACATGTTTTTGCTGCGTGTTTAGAATATATAAACCATCTGCAAAGTGTAGATCCAGACAAAAAAATAAAAAAGTGGATAGAGAAGATAGTAAAGTCTACTAAGAAAGAGAAGTTAGTATCGGATCATATCCAAAGTGAATATTTTTTAACTTATAGAGTATTTAGTGATGAAGATAAATACTACAAAGAGGATGTAAAGTTTTATAAATCAAAATTTTTAAAAAACGGCAATATAAGTAAAGGCTCAAAAATAAGTAGTGATAATCTTATCTATGGATACTCTTATGATGATATTGTAGATGCCCGAGATAAAGAGCTTTTATCACTACTAAAAGGTGTTATCCCAAAGTTTTCAAGCAGTGAATCTCAAGAGCTAAGAGGGGAACTTGGAAATATTATATTAAAAAAGTTAATCAAAACAGGTAGATGTTTTTATAAAGATACCCAAGAGGTTTTAACTTTTAGCGATGAGTTAAAAACTATTGAATTTTCTTGGGAAAATATAGATGAAAAGTGCGTAAAATTAGAATCAAATCTAAATAAAGATTTTAAGTTTCTAAATACAATTCCACTTATGGCTATAGATAAAGAGGAGTCGGTAGTATATGAGTTTGCAGAAGATATAAACGGTGAGCTTATCTCATTGTTAAATGATGCTCCACCTATACCAAAGGAAGAGATAAGTGAAGTGTTTGAGGTTTTATCCTCTACTATAGATAATTATACTCTCCCTATCCCTAATAGTTTTGAATTAAAAACAATAGATACTAAACCCATACCTGTTTTAAAACTCTACAGAGAGGACCAAAACGGTTTTAAGTTTCACTCTATGCAGCTTGATTTTGCCTATGGGGATTTTTTAATAACTCATTTTCCCGTATCTGAAGAGATATCATTTTTACAAGATAGTGTTAAGTTTGAGATTTTAAGGGATTTGGATCTTGAAGTTAAAGCTATAGATATTTTGGAAAATCTTGGTTTTACAAAACAAATAAAAGATAGCAGTTTATACTTTATAAGTTTAGCCCAGCCCAATATGCAAACAGCTTTGTATAGATGGAGTGAGTTTTTAGATACCCATATCTCTATTTTAGAACAACAAGGGTGGGATATAGTCATAGATGACAGTTTTACTATGAAATTCGATGAGGCATCAAATCTTATTGTAGAAAGTGATCGTGATGATATAAACGATTGGTTTAGTTTATCTTTTGATGTTGAGTTTAACGGAGTCTCACGACCTTTGGTAAATATGATATCACCGATATTGGAGGAGTTTGACTCTTTTGAAATTTTACCCGATATTGTAAATATAGAGGTTGAGGATAATCACTTTTTAAAAATAGATAAAAAAGAGATAGAACCTGTTTTAAAAACTATATTTGCATTGTTTGATAAAAAAGATAAGGACGGGGATATAAAACTATCCTCTTATGAAGCCCATCTTTTAGAGGATATGGATAAAAATATTATATTTAAGGGTTCTGATGAATTAATACAACTATCAAAAAATCTTAAAAATTTTGAGGGTTTAGAGGATATAACTCCGCCAAATGATCTAAAAGCTTCACTTAGGGAGTATCAACAAGATGGATTAAACTGGCTTAATTTTTTATATGAGTTTAAATTTGGTGGAATATTAGCAGACGATATGGGACTTGGTAAAACTATACAAACTATAAGTCACTTTTGTAAACTAAAAGAGGATGGAAAACTAAATAAACCCTCAATTATAATTATGCCCACATCTTTAATCGCAAACTGGAAAAATGAGATAAAGAGATTTACCTCAAATCTAACAGTACTATCACTCCACGGGACAGATAGATTTGATAATTTTGAAAAGATAAAAGAGTTTGATATAGTTTTGACCACTTATAATTTAGTTGTAAGAGATTTTGAACTTTTAGAAAAAAAGCAGTTTTTATATATAGTTTTAGATGAAGCACAAAAGATAAAAAACCCGAGAACAAAAATGACTAACTGCATAAAGTCACTTCAAAGTGAGTATAGATTAGCTTTAAGCGGTACACCAATAGAGAATCATCTAGGGGAACTTTGGTCTATTTTTAGTTTTTTAATGCCGGGGTTTTTAGATACTCTTGGTAACTTTAAAAAAGAGTATCAAACCCCAATAGAGAAAGAGAACGATAAACAAAAACAGGAGAAACTAAATAAAAGGATAAAACCTTTTATGATAAGAAGAACAAAAGATGAAGTGGCAGATGAACTGCCTCCAAAATCTGAGATCATAAAATACACCCAATTTGAATCAAAACAATCGAAACTTTATGAAACAATCCGGGTAACTATGGAGAAAAAAGTAAAAGATGCTATAAACAAAAACGGTCTTAATAAATCTCATATTACAATTTTAGATGCTTTGTTAAAGCTAAGACAAGTTTGTTGCGACCCGTCACTTTTAAAAATAGACGGGGCTAAAAATGTTAAAGATTCTGCAAAGTTAGAGTTGTTTTTAGACCTGGTGGATGAGCTTTTAAGCGAGGGGAAAAAGATACTTGTGTTTTCTCAGTTTACATCTATGCTTTCAATTATAGAAGATAGTATAGATAAAAAAGGTATAAGATATACAAAACTAACAGGAAGTACAAAAGATAGGGAGTCTGCAATAGATAAGTTTACCAAAGCAGATGCAGATATCTTTCTTATAAGTTTAAAAGCAGGTGGTGTTGGACTAAACCTAGTTGAAGCTGATACCGTTATCCACTATGATCCATGGTGGAATCCGGCTGTTGAAAACCAAGCCACGGATAGAGCATATAGAATAGGGCAGACAAAGGCTGTGTTTGTTTATAAACTAATAGTTGAGAACTCTATTGAACAAAAAATAATAGAGCTTCAAAAGAAAAAACAAGCACTGCAAGACGGTATATACGATGAGAAAAAAGATGATAAAGATATATTTAAAGGTGAAGAGCTTTTAGAGCTTTTAAAAAGTTAATATATTGATCTGTAAATATCTTGGAAATATAAACTAAAAAGGATTTATTAAATGAAAATTGAAAAACTATTTTCAAACCTTAGTTATCATAAAGAGTTGATATTTTACCTTTTTGAACATAGGGATAAAACAGTAAGATATGATGAGTGTGAAAAGTTTATCTCCTTGGAAAAGCTTGAGGTTTTGGAGAACTTTGAGATTATTGAAAATATCAAGGATAAGATATTTTTAGATAATAGGGTAGTTGAGTTTTTAGAAAACTATCTAAATATTGATGAAAATATTGAGGTGTCTATTATCTTTGAAAAGCTTGAAAATCTAAAGCATAAGATAGATATAGTTGTTGAGTATAAAAATAAACAAAACAGTATCTTGCCTCAAATAAGAAGAGAACTTAAAAAGTGTGACTTTATACTAATACAAAACCTTTTTAAACTTCGTATCCATATAGACAGGGTGTATAAGAGCATCGATCAGTTTAGTTTAAAAATAAAAGAGCTTAGATTTTATGAAACAAAACTAAAAGAGCTTACAACGGCACTAGAGGAGTTTGATAAGTTTCTACATCTTTATCACTCACGCCTAAGCCTTTTTTATAACAGTGAGTTAAACGATGTGATAAAAACCATAAAATCAAATCATATAAGTATAAACAAATCACTTATACCCCTAACACAAGATGTATGTGAGTATATCAATAAAGCTATGGGAAAAAATATCTTTATAGAGAAGATCACAAAACTAAAAGAGCTAAAAGATAATCTAACTATAAAAGAGAACAGCGATATATTAAAACAGCTTGATAGATTTGATATGTTACAAAACAGTATAGGTGTAAAAACAAGACTGGATGATGATATTTTAAGAGATGAGAGTTTCTACAAACTTTTAGATAGGTCATCATTAAAACCCAAAACAAAAAAAGCTAACAGCATCTTAATAGATGAAGAGAAAGAGTATTATGAATATATAAATATCTATAATCTGCATCTAAATTTTAAATTCTCAAACCAAAATCTAATAGAGTTTTTATTGAGCAATAATGAGTTAAAAGATAAGGAGTTTGAAGAGATTATGCAGGTATACTGCAAGCTTATATTGCTTTATGAGGGTGAGTATAAAATAGATGATGAAGTTTACGAACTAGAGCAAATAAAATTTAAAAAGATATACTATAAAGGGTAGATATGGAGTATAAGGATTTAGATAAACAACAAACTACTTTAGTTTTTAACCAGCTAAAAGAGGGGAGGTTCTTATCTCAAAACTCTCCGTCTAAGGATGATGCAAAGCTATATAGATATGTGGAAAAATATTTTGAACTTTTAAAAGACCTATATGGGTATGTGGGTGTAGATATAAAATTAAAAAACGGTTACTGCTATTTTGCAAGTTTGGACAACAAAGAGCAAAAACTGCAAACTTTGTATGATATGATAGATTATCTAAGCTTCTTTTACCACTATAACCCTATGTTTGGCGTAGGAAGCAGGTTTAGTATAAGTGAGATAGAAAATAAAGTAAAAGATGATGTTACTTTAAAAATAAAACTTGACAGACTAAAAAGTTTAAGCGGTGATACACTAAAAGACAATATCACTTCACTTTTAAATAAAATGGAAAAAAGAGGTTTTATAGCTATAGAGGATGAGTATATGCAGATCTATGTGGTGCTTGATAGTTGTGAGTATCTGGTGGAGTTTTTTAATAAAATAGAGTTAAAAGAGTGATATAATAAAACACTTAAAGTTAATAATATATATTATTTATAATAAAGAGTTTGATTTTTGGATGAAAGAACAGCAGTAGGATAAAATAGATGGATGGATTAAAACAAGTTTCACTTATAAAGTCGGCAAAATTTGATTTTGCCAGTGTAAATGTGGAGGGTAATTCACTTTTTATAGGGGCAAACGGTGCAGGGAAAACCACCCTTTTAAGAGCTATACTTTACTTTTATACCGCATCATCCCACGGGCTTGGTATAAACAGCAGCAAAAAGATATCTTTTAGTGATTATTATTTTGAGTATGAGAACTCTTATATAGCTTATATCTATAAAAAAGATGAAAAATATATTTTGGTAACTGTTTATAAAGAGGGTAGCGTAAAGTTTAGGTTTACCCTGTTTGATACTTTTCCAAATATTAAAGAGATATTTATAAAAGAGAATAAGCCGATTGGTACGGCAGATTTATGGATAAAATTAAAAGAGATTGGAAGTTGCAGCAATATAATCCCAAACGGGGCTAAATATAAAGAGGTGCTTTACAGTAAAAGTCATAAAGAGAAGATGTTTTCCCTTTTTGAGGCAAAGGGCTATGAGAGTTTTACAAAAACATTATCAAATATCTTTATAAATTCAAAGGTTGATTCGGAAGCTATAAAAAAAGTGATTGTATCATCTTTGGGTATACAGAGTAATATAGACCTATCTCAAGTACATAGAAATTTAAGCGGGTTTAATAAGCTTTATGAAGATATAAGATCTTATGAATCAAATGTTGTACATATTAAAAAAATAATAGAGCTTTTAAATGAATATGAGCAAACAAAAGGGCTTCTTCAAGATGACCTAAGTACCCTTTGTAACTCAAAAGAGAAAACTTATAACTCTTTAGATAGTTTAGATAAGCTTATATCAAACTTACAAAATGAAAAGGGCAAGATAAGTGAAAAGCTTCAATATGAACAAAATCTTTACCAAAAACGAAAAGATAAACTATACCAAACAAAAGGTGTGCTGGATGACTTTATAAAAAATGCCAACGGCAAAAAGAGTTTTTATGAAAAAGAAAATATAAAAGAGAAGTTAGTATCCTATGAGAGTTTGGAGATAAAACAAAAAGAGTTAAACAATATATATGAAACAAAAAACTTTTTAACAAAAGAGTATGAAAATCTGCAAAAAGAGCATGAACTGCAGATACAAAAGATAGAAAACAGTTTTATCTCTTTACAAAATAGTTTAAACTCAAAAATATCAACACTTCAAAACTTACAAAATCAAGAGATAAAACTTTTAAAAGAGGAGGAGTCAAAAGAGATAGAGGGGATAAATGAAGAATTTGTATTGCAAAGTTCCCAGATTAAAGATAAAGATGCCTATATCTCTTCAAAGATACAAGAGTTAAATTATTTGATAGAGTCAAACAAAAAAGGAAAGTTTACCTTTAAAGATGATAAAAAAATACAAGAGTATCAAGAGGAGCAAAGGGATATATCGTCACAAAGAAAGGGGTTGATAAACTCACTAAATCTTTTAGATAAAGATATGGAAAAACAAAACACTATATTTGAACATAAAGAGCAGCAGCTTATGCAAACTTATGAAAAAGAGTTAAAACAATTAGAATCAAGCATAGAAAATATAAAAGCACTTTTATACCCTTCAAAAAATAGCCTAATAGAAAAGATATACCAAAAAAGCGATATATCGCAAAAGTATATACACTTTTTAAAAGATGATATTTTAAAAAGTGATCTGGATGTGGAGTTTAAAGATGATACTAACTCTATATTTGAGATTGAACCGTTAGATATAGATATAGCTAAAAGTGATCTTGAAAAAAAACTGCAAGATTTAAAAACAAATCATATTAAACTAGAAACAAGGTATATAAAAGATAAAAAGAGTTTAGAAAAAGAGCAAACAAATTTTGAATCAAAAATATATAAAAGCAAAAGAAAATTAAATGATGAGATAAAAGCACTTGATCTAAAACTTATAACCATACAAACAAAACTTACAAATCTAGAAGAGCAAAAGATAAAAGATGAAAAACAGTTTAAAGATGATAAATCAACTAAAATAGATAAGCTAAGTTGTGAACTTGAAAGTTTGGAGATACAACTAAAAGATATAAAAAATGATCAAAACAACCTTCATAAACAAAAAGAACAAAATAAAAAAACAAAAAGATCATACTACACAAAGCGTATCAAAAAAGTTCAAAGTGAATATACCCCTAAAATAGAGAGTTTAAAAAAAGAGATTCAAAAAGAGCAGCTGCAGCAAAAACAAGAGTTAAAAACACAAGATGAGTTATATCATCAACTGCTAGAGAAAAACAATGTAGATACAGATGAATTAAAAAAACTGGAAAATCAAATCATAAAATTAGAAGATAGTATAAAAATGATACAAGGCTATCAAAAAATTATCTTTGGATATGAAAAAGACAAGTGTGAATATATAGATAAAATAGATATAAAAACCAAAGAGCTACAAGGAAATAAAAAAGATATAGAGAGTTTAAAAATAGAGTTTGAATCGATCACTTTAAAGATGAAAGAAGATATAGAAGATCTAGAGAAAAACTTAAAAGTAAAACAAAAAGAGCATAATGATAAAACATATCAGTTAAGAAGGGTAGAGGAGTTTGAAAATGCTACAACCTTTAGTGAATGTATAAAATGGGATATAAAATATATACCAAATGAAGCATTTGACGATATAGTTACCCTTATAAATAAAATAGATATTGCATCCTCAAAATATAGAGGATACTATACAAAAGTGGAAAATATATTGGGAAAATTAAACTCTTTATTTGATAACAGCTTAAATATAACAAAACAACTTGACGCCATTGATACTGCATATGAACTAAAAGATTACCATGAGAGTAAAAGGGTAGAGAATACAAAAAGCTTGCTAAGTCAAAATCTAAATCAGATATTAAAAAGTATCATAGAGCAATACGATACACTTTTAGACTCTCAAGGCAAAATAGAATCTTTGATAAAAAAGATAACTAAAATCTTTGAAGAGATAAAAATAGGGGTTATAGATACCTTGGCGCTTAGGTATCAAAAAACAAACAATAAAATCATAGAAACTTTCAATGCCATAAAAGCAGAAAATGAACAAAACAGCTTATCATACTCTTCAAACTCTCTATTTGGAGGTAAGGATAATACAAAAACTATAATAGAGCTTCTAAAAAAGCTTATAGATCTAATAGAGTTTGAAAAAAGTTCACAAATAGATATAGAGGATAGCTTTATTTTAGAGTTTAGGGTAGTAGAAAACGGTAATGACTCTAGATATGTACCCTCCCTTGATATGGTAGGTTCTAACGGTACTGATGTATTGGTAAAAAGTATGATATATGTGGCGATGCTTCATATTTTTAAACAAAAGCTCACAAAAAAAGAGCTTAGTTTTCAAGTTGTTCTTGATGAGGTGGGGATATTATCACAAAGGTATCTAAAAGAGTTAATAGAGTTTGCAAATAAAAAAGGGATAGTATTTGTAAACGGTGCTCCCGATGAAAAACTAATAGGTACATATAAGCAGGTAAGCTTGATAAGTAAAGTGGATAAGATCTCGGTTGTAAAAGAGCTGATAATAAAATGAGATATATAAAAACACTTTTAAAATTAAAAGAATTTGGAGAGCTTAACTATTCACAAGTAGCAAAACCGTTAATAGATGAACTGAAAAACGAATCACTTATAGATATAAAAACTATAAGCAAAAAAAGAAAAAAGGTAGTTGTAAAAGATCAATTTTATAAAGTTTACAGTGATATTGAAAATATAGAGCAATCTACTACAAGAGCACAGCTGGTTAAAACATTAGCAGATACAAAAGTAAAAAAGATCTCACCCCAAGATGGCTTATATATAAACGGTAAATGTACCATTGAAGCTATAGAGCTTCCTTTATTTAATAATAGTGCATTGTTTTTAAAAGATATACCAAAGATAGAAGATGATATCTTGGTGGTTTGTGTTGAGAACTTTGAGAATCTTATCTATTTTAAAAGTCAGTTAAAATATTTTCAAGATGATAATATACTTTTTGTATATAGAAACAGTGCTATGTTAGAATTTATAGAATCTATTAAAAATAAGATCATATATTTTGGAGATTTTGATCTAGCGGGTATTTTTATATTTGAAACACAAATATTATCAAAAAATAATAATATAGAGTTTTTTATCCCTAAAGATATTGAAGAGATAATTATCAAGCATGGTTCAAAAGAACTATATAAAAAACAATATAATAAATATAGAGATATAAAAAGTAAAGAGGAAAATTTACAAAACCTAATAAATATAATAAATAAAAATCAAAAAGTGATAGAGCAGGAGTATTTTATATAAATATACTAAAAATAGCTATTATTTATAGAGGAGGAAAATAAAGATGAGACTAGAAAAGTATAAAGATAAATTAAACAAATTATATAAAAAACTTCAAAGATTTGATCCAAATAAAGCGGACAATAACTATAAAGAGTTAAATAAGTTTTTTAATACGGTATATAAAAGCGGGGTGTTAGATATAACCCATCTTCCAAAAGAGCTTCAAGACAGTTTTAAGCTGGAACTTTTTACAACACTTTCAAAAGTTTCGGGAAGTACGGCATTTTTGGCTATACAGATACTTGCTGCAAACAATATAATCTCAAAGCATAACTATAAAAAGAAAGAGCACTATTTTAATAAAAAATGCGGAATAGCTATAAATCATCTTCGTGCTCCATTTACTGTTGTAAGTGCTTTAAAGTGTGAGGGTGGTTATAGACTAAACGGAATACTCACATGGGCTAGCGGATATAAGATATTTGATACTTTGCTTATAGGGTTTCATTATGAGGGCTTTGAGTATGAGGTTTTAAGTGCTTTTGAAACTAAAAAAGGCTTTAGTATAGGAGATGCCGATGAAACCTTTACCGGTTACGGGCTAAATACGGTAAATATAGAGCTAAAAGAGTTTTTTGTAAAAGATGAGGATATCGTATCTTCAAACCCCATAGGTAATTATACTAAGCAAAAGTCAGCTTCTAAAACAGTTCATTTTTGCCTTTACGCTTTAGGTGTTTGTGCCATAGAGGAGTCAGTTGATAAAGAGTTTAAAAAACAGTCCACTAAAAAGCTTGAAAATATAAAAGACTCACTTATAAAAAGTGGAGATATAGATGAGCTTGACTCTTTAAGGGTTGAACTTTTTTGTTTGGTACAAGATATAGTTACAACTGCTATGATACTAATAGGAGGTAAATCTATACTATCCTCCCAAAATCTTCAAAGGGTATACAGAGAGCTTATTATGTTTAACTCAAACGGACTTAACGATACTTTAAAGTCACTTTTTAAGAAGAGGTTTTTAAAAAACTAAAATGTATGAGATATCTTTTTTAGACCTTGTTTGGATATTTATACCGCTAGGAGCAGTTTATTATATATACTTAAAATACACGCAGGATAAGGTAACTATCCCTTACGGCTTATCACGGATGTTTCTACAGCTTATAGCAATAGGGTATGTTCTTACATATATTTTTGAAACAAAAGAGTTCTTTTTTATATTGTTTATACTCTCAATTATGCTTGTGGTTGCAAGTGTTATATCTCTTAGACCTGTTACCAAAAAAGATACAAAACTTTATATAATAAGCTTTATCTCCATACTTATAGGAGGGGTTACAACTTTAGGTTTTGTTATATTTGGAGTTTTGGATCTTCCTTTATGGTATGAGCCTAGATTTTTAATACCTTTATCAGGGATGATATTTGCAAACTCTATGAACAGCGTATCAATTGCAGCTGAGAGATTTGGTGTGGAGTATTATAGAGGTGTTGAGTATAAAAAAGCAAGAGCTACGGCATATAAAGCAGCTCTTATTCCAAATATAAATATACTGTTTGCCGTAGGGCTTGTATCAATTCCAGGGATGATGACAGGGCAGATACTATCAGGAATTTCACCGTTAATTGCCGTAAAGTATCAGATAATGGTGATGTGTATGGTGCTTTCAAGCAGCGGAATTTCAAGTGCCGTTTATTTAAAACTGGCAGAAAAAAGGGTTTAACAAGATGAACAATATAAAACTTTCCCACGGAAACGGCGGTGTTGAGAACAATGAACTAATAACAGATGTTTTTTATAAAGCGTTTGAAAATGATATTTTATCAAAAAGTGAAGATGCCGCAGTCTTACAGTTAAAAACTGAAAATATTGCT
Organism: Campylobacterota bacterium; assembly: GCA_034717895.1. Taxonomy (GTDB): domain Bacteria; phylum Campylobacterota; class Campylobacteria; order Campylobacterales; family Arcobacteraceae; genus JAIOSF01. Next base: position 19,039 of record JAYEMD010000175.1, read on the forward strand.
TTTTCTACTGACAGCTTTACAGTAACACCTTTGTTTTTTAAAGGGGGAGATATAGGGAAGCTTGCCGTTTGCGGTACTTGCAACGACCTTGCAATGATGGGAGCAAAACCTGAGTATCTTACCTGTTCGGTTATAATTGAAGAGGGTTTTTCTATAGCTGAACTTAAAAAAATAGTTGATTCTATGAAAAAAGAGCTTGATATAAACGGTGCAAAAGTTGTAAGCGGTGATACAAAGATAGTACCAAAAGGGAGTGTTGATAAGATATTTATAAACACTACTGGTATTGGTATGATTGAAAAAAGCGGTATCAGTTCAAATAATATATCCCAAGATGATCTGATAATAGTAAGCAGAGATATAGGAGCACATGGTGCAGCAATATTTGCTAGCCGTGAAGGGATAGAGCTTCAAAGTGAGCTTCAAAGTGACTGCAGGTCCTTGTACCCAATAGTAAAAGAGCTTATTGATAATAATATAGATATTACAGCTATGAGAGACGCCACAAGGGGTGGTTTATCGGCTGTTTTAAACGAGTGGGCAAAACAGTCTAATATCTGTATAGAGATACAGGAAGATAAGATACCCGTATGTGATGAGGTAAAAGGTTTATGTGAGATATTAGGTTTTGATGCCTCTAGTTTGGCAAATGAGGGTACTTTTGTAGTGGCCGTAAAAAAAGAGGATGAGAAAAAAGCTTTAGAAATTCTACAAAATTTCAATACAAATGCTCTAACAATAGGAAAGGTTACAGATGAGCATATAGAAAAAGTTGTATTGAATTCACAATGGGGAAGTAGAAGATTCCTAGATATGCCAAGCGGTGAACTTCTACCTAGGATTTGTTAAATAAAAAATCTAACATTTATGTAACAAATAATTTTTAATTTTATCTAAAGCTTATATTTTTTATAATAAAATACCTTATATTTATTATGAAGGGTTTCTATGTTAAAAAATATGTTGATCTCTGCAAAACTTAGGCTTAGTACTTTGTTGACAGTTTTAGGTTTGATTGTTTTAGCTTTTGTATCATATACTTCTATACTTGATCTTCAAAGCTCGTTTGAAAGGTCGGATCGTATCAATTACCAAGTAAGTACCTATAAGTCTATTATGATAGGGGGCTTACTTGTAAATTCTGCTTCCGTTTCATATGCTTTTGATCCAATTAGTCTAAAGCCTATCAATTCAGCACAAAACGGACTTGATAAAGCGGTTGAGTTTTCATCTAAAATAGAAAGTAAGAATAGATATATATTTAATAGTTTTTTTAAAGATGCACAAGAGGTTCTTGACTTTGCAAAAGCAAATCAATATCTAGCCCCTGAACATGTAAAAAAACTTTTAAAGGTATGGAAACCTTTAAAGTTATATATGATGAACCATATAGACAAACTAAAAAAAGAGCAAAAAGTGTTGTCAAAAGAGTTTAACGATATGCTTGAAACACTTATTATGAAGATATTGATCCTTATAATTATAGTAACTGTTATAGTAACTATATTAAATCTTCTTATCTCAAAAGGTATAATAGGGTCATTGTCTGTACTTGAAAACTCTATGATGCATCTGGCTAAAGGTGATTCTAATGACAGAATGATATTAGACAATAAAGATGAAACCTCAAAGATCGCTGAGTATTTCAATATTTATATGGATAAAATTGAAGAGGGGATCAAAAAAGATCAAGATGTAATATCTGAAGTTAAGATAGTTATAGAAAAGATAAATGCAGGTATATTTAATACAACAGTTAAGGGTCAGGCAAACTCTAAAGGTGTGATAGAACTTGTTCAGGAGCTTAATAAAATGATATTAAGATCGGAAGAAAATCTGACTCAAATGTCTGATCTTCTTGTAGAATACGGTAACTCAAGATTTGATGCAAGTTTACCTGATATAAAAAATATCACAGGACTTATGGGGTCAATTTTCTTTGGTATAAGAGCTACGGGAAATATTGTATCTGAACTGTTGGCATTGATAGATAATTCAAATAAAAAACTCCTTTACAGTTCAAATGATCTTACAATTTCGGCTCAAAATTTAAGTGACTCCTCTAATTCTCAAGCTGCCAGCCTTGAAGAAACTGCTGCAGCTATAGAAGAGGTTACCACAACTATTCATAAAAGCAGTGAAAACACAGTCAAGATGAGTAACTATGCAAAGGATGTAATAAGTTCTGCAAATGAAGGAAAAGAGCTGGCAAATCAAACGGTTACCTCTATGGATGAGATAAATGATGAAGTGACACAGATAAATGAAGCATTAACATTAATTGATCAGATTGCATTCCAGACAAATATACTTTCTTTAAATGCAGCAGTTGAAGCTGCAACAGCAGGTGAAGCAGGAAAAGGTTTTGCAGTTGTCGCACAAGAGGTAAGAAATCTTGCGACAAGGTCTGCCGATGCTGCAAACGAGATAAAGCAGCTTGTTGAAAAAGCAAGACAAAAAGCAATTAGCGGTAAGGAGATATCTACAAATATGATAGATGGATATAACAATCTTAACCAAAATATTGAAGATACAATGACACTTATAGATTCAGTTGCAAGATCCAGTAAAGAGCAGCAGCAGGCGATGGTGCAGATCAACGATGCAATAGCTTCCCTAGATCAAACCACACAAAAAAATGCAGAAGAAGCGGCAAAAATAAGCAAAATGGCAAATGAAAATGAAGGTCTAGCAGGTAATCTTCAAAATGCAATAGACCGTACAAGCTTTAAGCCTGAGTGTAAAAGAAGAGTATGTGATGTTGGACTTATGTTTGATACATCAAAGTTAAAATTAAACCATATAACATTTAAAAACGATTCATTTACAAAAGCCGGAAAAGGTACAAAGTTTACCGTAAAAGATCATCACCAATGTGCATTGGGTAAATGGATAGATGAACACGAAGATTCACAGCTTGCTTCATCAAATGAATGGAAGGAATTAAAAGAAGCCCATGAGCAAGTTCATAAACAGATGCAGACAACTGTTAATATTAATTCAAAAGAGCATCAAAACAGTGAATTATTTCCCGTAACAAATATTATTGAGAAAAATATGGATATAGTTTTCCAAAAATTAAATAAAATAAGAGAAGTAAATTGTGATTTGGAATTTAGAAAAAATAAATAATAAAATATCACTTTTATGTAATAGAAAAGGTACACAATGAACTTTTTAATGCTTGAAATTCATTAAGTACTTAACAATTTTGACATCATTAAGTTTCTTATATTCTTCTATCTCAGAATCAATAGCATCTTGAATATTAATATTATTCTTAATAATGTTTTTAATATCGTTTTGAAGTGTATTTAAGTGTAAAGTTATTACATTCCAAACTTCATCAATATCTATTCCAAAATATCCATGTACAATATTGTTTCTGAAGTTTACCACTTTTCTAAAGTATTCTGGTGCTTCGGTACTAAATTTTTCATCTTCAAGAAGTTTATTTAATGCTTCACCAATTATTTCCAATTGTCTAATCGTTGCATCCCAATGTAAGCTACTGTGTAATAAATCATTTGGATTATTAAAAGAATTTGTATATTCTTTTATTTTTTGTATTGAAACGAAAATATCAACTATAAAAAGTTCAATATCTCTTTTTTGTTTAGACATAGATAATATCTTTTTCTATTTTATTTTTATAATATGCTCGAATGCTGTCTAAATATCCTACATCAACACTTTTATGTAGATTTAACTCAAGATATTCTCTTAAATCTTCTCTTAGAAAGAAGTCTTTCTTTGTCGATTGTATAATTATATCTATGTCACTATTTTCATTTGCAGTATCTTTTGCATAACTACCAAATAATCCAATTTTAGTAATAAAAAATTTACTTTCTAAATATTCTTTATGAGATGTTAAAAAATTTAATATTATTGTTTTATTAATTTGTTTTGACATATGAACATCTCCTATAAATTTAATAATATTATTAGTATAGCACAAGAATTTAAAAAATTGTGTAAAGTGTATAAAGTGATTACATAGCCTGAAATATCTCCCTTTAGCTCAAATGTGTATAGACTTAACCCATAGGGTACATAATATCTAACTGTATCTGTTTTATTTTTTCCATGATCTCATCACTTAAATTAATATCAAATGCCTCAAATGATTCCTCTAGTTGCTCTGCGGTTCTTGCTCCTATAATAGTTGAAGCTACAAAATCAAATTGTTTTGAGTAGGTAACTGCCAATGTTACGGGTGAAATATCAAGTGATTTTGCTATCTCCATATAGTTTGCTGTTGCTCTTAAAGTTTTTTTATTTACAAAGCGGGTACCTTGGGCTTTTATTCTTGTATTGTTACTTTTTAAGTAACTTGAAAATCTGGCATTTTCAGGATAAAACTGACCGTTATATTTACCGCTTAGAACTCCACCTGCTAATGGTGAATATGGAAGCAGTGAGATCTGCTCTTTTCTACAAACCTCTGCTAACTCATCTAAAAACCTTGGATTGTTCAGTGAAAAATTGTTTTGTATCGATTCAAATCTGCTTATACCTAATCTTTTAGAAGTTTCATTCGCTTTTGTTAGACCGTATGCAGTGTCGTTTGAGGTTCCCAAGTATCTTACTTTTCCCTCTTGAACCAGCTCATCAAAAGCTTTTAAAGACTCCTCTATGGGTACAACCGTATCAGGCCAATGCATCTGGTAAAGGTCTATATAGTCAGTGCCAAGCCTTTTTAAACTACCCTCAATAGCAGTTTTTATATGAAATTTATCAATTGCCGTATAGCCGTTTCTAATAGGTGGAACAAACCAGCCGTTGGCGGCACCTGCAACTTTTGAAGTGATAATAAGTTTGTCTCTTTGTTTGTTTTTAAGCCATTTCCCTATTATCTTTTCAGTTTCACCTGCATATTCAGCTTTTGGAGGTACGGGGTACAACTCTGCCGTATCAAAAAAGTTGATACCTCTGTCAAATGATCTGTCCATAATCTTAAAAGACTCTTTCTCGTCACTCCAGCTTCCAAAACTCATAGTACCTAAACAAATAGGTGTGACCCTAAGTCCCGTACGTCCGATATATCTGTATTCCATATGCAGCTCCAATGTTTTTATAGATTTTAACATTTCATATATTAATCGAATATAATAACAGATTAAGGGATTTTTCTATAATATTCAGACTATAAATATATAAGGTAAAATATGAATAATAAAGATACAAATAAAAAAGCATTTTCACTTATGGAACTTATGGTTGTTATAATCATACTTGGTCTTTTAGCAACTTTTGTACTTCCAAGTCTTACGGGTAAAAGTGAAGAGGCAAAAGAAAAAATAGTATGTGTTCAGATGAAAAGTATCGCACAAGCTTTAAAGATGTATAAAATCGACAACTCCTCTTACCCCTCAACAGAAGATGGACTGACACTTTTGGTGGAAAAAAAATATTTTGAAGACAATAAACTTCCGCAAGATAGCTGGGGAAGCAGTTATATCTATACCGCACAAGATGATACCTTTGAGATAATATCACTTGGCTCAGACAAAAAAGAAGCGGGCGGTGACGATATATACTACTTCAAAGATTGTCAATCCGGGAAATAATAAATAAACCGTGTTTAAAAGATCATTTACACTGTTTGAGATCATTATATCTATTATTTTGATCTCTTTGGTTTACTATTTTGCAGTGAGTTCTTTTACAAATAATACATTTAGAAAAAAAGATAATATAAATCTTTTAAATTTAAAAGAAGAACTTTTAAAATATGAATACAACGACAATATTACGGTAAAATGTGTAGATGACACTTTTGATTGTTTCATCTTTAAAGACGGTGTTGTAGAGGATACAAAGATAGTTTCTTTATTTAAGGAGAAACCAACAGTTTACACCTATAGGCAAAACTACGAAACCGTTGAGTTTCCTTATCTGGAACTAGAGCAGCTTCAAAGGTATGATGTGGTATTTCAATACAGCTGTAAAAGTAACAACAGATGTAGTGAATATATAGTACAAACAGATGATCTTGTATATGTGATGAATAATATTTACAAAGAAGCTCTTACTTTTAAATATCTAAATGAGGTGGATGATTTTTTTATCCAAAATATAGAAAAGGTAAAAGATGCTTTTTAAATATAACGGCTTTGACAAACAGGGTAAAAAAACAAACGGTAAAATCGAAGCCCAATCCTTGGAAAATGCAAAAGCAAAACTAAAACACAAAAAGATATTTCTCAATTCCATAGAAAAAGAGAGCTCACTTTTTATAGGAGATTTCTCTTTTAAAAGAAAAACAAAACTAAAACCCCTTGTATTATCAACTATAAGCAGTGATCTAAGTATCTATCTAAAAGCAGGTATATCACTTATAAATGCTATAAAACTTATAAATGAAAGATATAAGAACGATAAGGTGTTAAACCCGTTTTTTATCTCTCTTACCGCATATTTGGATGAGGGGAAGAATCTATACACGGCACTAGATATGCAAAAAGTTGTACAACTGCCCGAGTTTTATCTACAATCTATAAAGATAAGTGAAGACGGCGGTATGCTGGAGTCTATTTTAGTTGAGCTTGCCGATTATCTAAAAGAGCAGGATAAGTTAAACAAACAGATAGGTTCGGCTATGGCATATCCAACTTTTATAATCATTGTTTCATTTTTAATGGTTGGATTTATGTTAAGTTTTATAGTACCGAAAATTACAGCTATATTTGAACAAAACTCTCAAGAGCTGCCCCCTATTACATCTTTTGTAATATCTTGCGGAGATTTTGTAAACAGCTATTATCATATAACAATAGGTGCCGTTGTATTTGGTGTGCTTTCATTTTTATTTGCTTTAAAAAAATATCCCTCTTTTAAATACAAAATAGATACTGCCCTATTGAAACTGCCGTTTATAGGTAAGCTTATAGAGGTGTCAGAGTTAAGCCGTTTTGCTTATATGAACTCTATACTTATAAAATCAGGAGTACCGGTAGTTCAGGCTTTTAAACTTGGAAGCAATATCTTAAAAAACAGTGTAATAAGAAAGCTTTTCAGTGATGCCAGTGAAAAGGTTGTAGAGGGGGAGAAACTCTCCCGGATACTTGATACAAGTGAGGTATATAAGATAGATATAGCTTTTATCCAAGCAGTAGCCATAGGGGAAGAGACAAGCCAATTAAGCCGGATACTTCAAAACCTTGCACAACTTTATACAAACCAAAACAAAGATAAAATAGCTATCTTCCTAACACTTTTAGAGCCTATGTTTATGCTTATAGTTGGAAGCATGATAGGATTTATAGTTATAGCTATGCTTTTACCTATATTTAGTATGAGTTTATCCTAGGTAGGTATTGACTTTTGAAAAAATTTATCATATAATTGATCAAACGGTTAATTTGTCATTCTTTCTTGATGAAAGGGTGTATATAAAGCTAAGGAAGTCATGAGCCTTAGCTTTTTTTATGTACATCCAAAGTCAAGAAAGAGGAGGATAATTTGACAAACTTAACCGTTATTATTGTTTTGTTACTACTTATAGTAACAAAACTTCACTAGACTTTGGCAGGATAGTCTTAAATATCCTGCTCCTCCTTATTCTCAAATACGGATAGATAGATGAAAAGAAAAGCGGTAGTACTTCTAATAACACTTTTTTTTATAACAGCAATATCACTTCTTATACTTAAAAACCTAGAGGACTCAAACAGTTTTATAGAAGAAACCGCCATGGATACAAAACTAAGCCAGATAAAAATAACCCATAACAATATAAAAGATGAAGTGATAAATCTAGCCAACAGATACAAATCAAACACAGATGAGATCCTTGAGATAACTTCCCAAGGTATCCCTTTTAAATACGGAGATATATCATTTGATCTTACTTTGGATGATCATATATCGGGTGATTGTTATCTAAACGGTATAGATCAAAATAACACACTGTATGATATCTGCAGTACAGATACTATAAACAAAATAGTTTACCAATATGATTTTATAAAGATGCTTGAACAGTACAAACCCTTTAGTTCAAAAGATCAGCTTGAATACTTCTTACAAAAATACAAAGAGCTTACAAGAGATGATAGGATAGATGAAGTAAAAGATAGTTTTTCTTTTATAAAGCCTTTAGATGAAAACAGTACAAAAAGGTATCTTCAGTGTAACTATAAAGCTGTTATAAAAGATATGAAAGTAAAAGGTGAATTTATCTTTGAGGTAGAAACTAAAAAGATAGTCTCAAGCCAACTTATAAGCTCCTATTGATATAACTATCTCCATAAGATCTTATAAAAAGTCCCGCTTGAAGAGTCAAGCTTGATCTGACCTTTTAGTTCGTCTATTACCAGGGTTTCTATAAGTTTAATTCCAAATGAATCTTTGATATTCTCTTTTTCAAAACCTATTCCGTTATCTTTGTATATAAGTTCAAATTCACCCTCTGTTTTTTTTAAAGATATATCTATCTTTCCTTTATTATCTAAAAAAGCATACTTAAAAGAGTTTGTAAACAGTTCATTTAGAATGATACCAATAAAGATACTTTTTTCAATATCCAAGGAGGTATCTATATTTAGATCTATTTTTATATTAGAAGTATCAAAGCTTCTTGATAGCCTTTCGCTCAAATTCTCAAGATACTTTTTAGAGTCAATATTTTCAAGATCATTTTGATCATAAAGCATCTCATGGGTTGCACTCATAGCCTGTATAGAACCTTCAGTTTCATTTAGTGCTGTTTTTAGATTTTTATTCATAAACCCTGATAGCTTTAAACGGTACATAGAGATGATAAACTGCATATTGTTCTTTACTCTATTTCCTGCATACGCCGACCACATTCGGACACCCAGCCGATTTGTTCTCGGACACCCAGCCGAAGTTTATTCGGACAGCTAGCCGATTTACATTCGGACAATTTGTATAAATTCCGGCTGGGATTTTATAAGTAGAAAATTCTCTAAAATTTAACTACACTTTGTTTAAAAAACAAGGGGTAAAAATGAGGAGACTTTCCATGAAAAAAATTAAGGATATATTGAAGTTAAGATTTATAACAAATATATCATACAGACAAATAAGTAGAGCTGTTGATGTACCAAGCTCAACAGTTTCAGATTATTGTAAAAGGTTTGAAATAACCAAATATACAATAGATGAATTTTTAAAGCTTGATGAAGATATGATTTATCAATCTTTATTCCCAGAAAAGAAGCTAGCAAGTAAATACAAAGATAGACCACTTCCTAATGTTGAATATATACATAAAGAGATATCTAAAAAAGGTGTAACCTTTGAACTTTTATGGCAGGAGTATAAAGAACAGCATCCAAATGGTTATGGACTTAGTCAATTTAAGGAACACTACTATAAGTTTAAGAAAAAAGTAGATCCCACAATGAGACAGACATATATACCGGGACATCAAATGTTTGTAGATTACAGTGGACTAACAGTACCTTATGTAGATAGTAAAACAGGAGAAATTTTTAAATCACAAGTATTTGTAAGTGTGCTTGGTAATAGTGGCTGTGTATTTGTACATGTGCCGTGAACGAAGTGAGGAAATGCCCTTGGGGTGCAACACCGTCACAAAAGCAAGAGTACTTTATAAAATCACATATTTTAGCTTATGAATTTTATGAAGGAGTTCCTAAAGTAAATGTACCTGACAATTTAAAAAGTGCTATCATATCCAATAATAAAAAAGGGATAGTTGTAAATGAAAGCTATGCCGAGTTGTGTCGTCATTATAATTGTGCAGTAGAGCCGGCACGTCCAAAACAGCCGCAAGATAAAGGTATAGTTGAGCAAGCTGTGCAAGGTATTCAAAGATGGATATTAGCAGTATTTAGAAATAGAACGTTTTTTAGTGTTGATGAGATCAATCAGGCTATAGCACCGTTAATTGATAAATACAATAGTAGAACAATAAAATTTATTGGGAAAAGTAGATATGAATTATTTGAAGCAAATGAGAAACAACAACTACAACCGCTTCCTGCAAATAGATATATTTACAAAGAGATAAAAATTGCTGCTGTAGATATATCATATCATGTACAACTGTTCAAGTGTTTTTACTCAGTACCGTTTAAATATCTAAAAGAAAAAGTTGAAGTGAAATACTCTACAACACTTGTAGAGATATAATGTCCTCCTTTGTCAAGACCACTTAACTAAACATTCTTATTCCACCATTCTATGACACTTTTTGTAACAATTTATTATCTACATTATTTATAGCTTTAAAATATACCTCATTTGGTGTTTTA
>JAYEMD010000176.1:0-29052 GCA_034717895.1 Campylobacterota bacterium
CCTTTTGTGAATGAATTATTCTTTGTATTTATATATTGTTATAGCTAAAAAGTGTTTTTAAAGGCTTTAAACAAGGGGTTTTATAGGATTTATTTTGGAGTGTTACTGTGCAGTGGTCTCATAATATGATTCTGCATAGCAAAAAATTTGAAAGGTTTGTGAATCACAATAAAATAATTTGTTCTAATAGTATTAAAGTTCATCAAATACGACACTGTGATATTGTAGACGGGGAGGAGATTGACGGTGTTATTGAAGAGTTTATTGAGTTTATAGGAAATCGTCCCCTTGTAGGTTACTATTTGGAATTCGATATGGCAATGATAAATAAATATATCAAGCCAAAACTTGGTATCAAGCTGCCAAATAAGCCTATAGAGATATCAGCTTTGTATTATGATAAGATGATACAAAAATACCCACAGGGAAACATTGATCTTCGTTTTGATACTATTATGGAGAGATTGTATCTTCCAATGCTTGCAAAACATGATGCGATCAATGATGTCCTTATGAGCTCTATGATCTTTTTAAAATTAAAAAATGACTAAATAGAGATATCTTGTTGAAATGACCATATAACAATTCGTGTTGTTTTATTCCCTTGTTTCATCTGTATGGTTTTTACCGATGCTTCAAACCTTTTTAGAAGTTTATATATGGTTTTTAGATTTTCCTGTTTTGATACTAGTGTTGAGAAGTATGTAACATTTTCTTTATACTCTACACTTTGTTTTATCATCTTTTTTATAAAAGCCAACTCTCCACCTTTACACCAAAGCTCATTTGAAACTCCTGCAAAATTTAGTTGAGGATTTTTTTGTTCTATACCGGTAAGGTTTTTAACCTTTCTTTTACTTGCTTTTATTGCATCACCTTGTGAAAGGTGGAAGGGTGGGTTACACATGGTAAAATGGTACTTATCATCTTTTCCTATAACTCCTTTAAAAATATGATGAATATTTTCTTGTAAAAAAGGGGTGATTTTGTTTTTTAATATCTTGTTTTTAGATATTAGATTTTTTATATTTTCTATTGATTTAGGGTCTATATCGGAAGCTGTAAAATCCCAGTTGTAAATAGCAACACCCAGTATAGGGTAGATGCAGTTTGCACCGCTTCCTATATCCAGTATCTTTATCTTTTTATCTTTTATGTGGGTATCGGAGTTTATAATATCTGCAATATGATGTATATAATCAGCTCGTCCGGGTATTGGAGCCGCCAGATACCCTTTTGGTATAAAGTACTCATCTATTTTATAATATAGTTTTAAAATGGCCTTATTTAAGGTAAATACGGCATCTGCATTAGAAAAGTCTATAGATTGATTACCGTATCTATTTATAAACAGGTATTGCTTAAGTTGCGGTTCTCTTGATGCTAGTTTGTCAAAATCATAACTTTGATTATGCAGATTCTTTTTATGTAAAGTTTTTGGCTCTTTTTTATTTATCATTTTTATAAACTATTTATTCTCTTTTGCTTGATAAAATGTTGTAGTATTTGAGTGTTTATCATACTCTAAACTCTCTCTTGACGTATATGAAGATATGATCTGCTTGGCTTTTAAAAAAGATGAAGCTTTTCCAATCACTTCTACCCTATCTTGTTTTGTTAAGATACTTTTATCAAAACCTTTTTGAAATCTTTTACCTCTAAAGGTATCAGGTATAGTATACTTAATTATAGAGATATCTCTTTTTACATCAATAGTAGCTTTTTTCTTTGGATCTTCAAATCTTAATATTCTGTTACCGTTTGAAGAGATCTTCATTGTTGTTGCGGTTTCAATATCTTTTACATCTTCTATAATAATATATTCTCTACCGTTGATCTGTATAGTTTCATCATCTATTTTTTTTATCTCTTTGATAATTGTTTTTTTACCTTTAGCCATTTTTAATCCTTTGTTTGATGGATTATATCTAAATAATAATTGAAATGGTATAATTCAAGCTCAAGGAAAATTATGAATAAAACAGTAGATATTACAATAAAAGAGAAATATATAAAAGAATATAGTGAGGGTTATCCGCTTATATCACTAGAAACTATAGAAAATATTGACTCCCTTGATGAAGAGGGGTTCATATTAGATCTATACGATAATAAGAAAAAATTTATAGCCAAAGCTTATTACGGCAGACAAAATAAAGGTTACGGTTGGACTTTGACTCGTAAAAAAGAGGAAAAAATAGATAAAGAGTTTTTTAGGGTTAAAATAGAACAAGCTTTAAAAAACAGAGATTCATATATAAAGGATAATGAAACTACGGCATTTAGGGTATTTAACGGTGAGGGTGACGGAATAGGGGGCTTGACCATTGATTATTTTGGTAATACAGCTTCTAGTGTTGTTGAGGGCTTTTATATGATAACATGGTACAGTCTTGGGATATATCGGTTTAAAGATAAGATAGTCGAAGCTTTAAAAAGCTGTGTAGAATATACGGGTATCTATGAAAAGAAAAGATTTGATACAAAAGGGCAGTATCTGGATGATAAAGGGGATTTTATATGTGGAGAGGAAGCCAATAAGCCTATCATAGTAAAAGAAAACAGCATAAAGTTTGCCGTATATTTAGATGACGGTCCAATGGTTGGGGTATTTTTAGATCAAAAAAACGTAAGAAAAACCTTACGAGATAAATACTCTAAAGGTAAAACAGTATTAAATACTTTTTCATATACGGGGGCTTTTTCTGTGGCAGCTGCTTTAGGGGGTGCTTTAAAAACTACAAGTGTAGATCTGGCAAACAGAAGCAGGGCTAAGACTAAAGAACAATTTGAGATAAACGGTATAGATTCTGCTAAACAGGATATTATTGTTGAGGATGTATTCAACTATTTTAAATTTGCCGTAAAAAAAGCTTATAAGTTTGATCTGGTTGTATTAGACCCGCCTAGCTTTGCAAGAAGTAAAAAACACACCTTTAGCGTAGCAAAAGACTATACAAAGCTTTTAAAAGAAGCTATTACTATTACAAATAAAAATGGGATAGTAGTAGCATCTACAAATGCAGCAAATGTAAATATGAGAAAATTTAGAGAGTTTATCGATAAAGCCTTTAAGCAGTTAAACTTAAGATATGAGATAAAAGAGGTCTATACTTTACCTAATGACTTTAAAGTAAATGATAAATTTAAGCAGGGTGATTATTTAAAGGTTGTATTTATCAAACGAATAGGTTAGGGAGGTATTAATTTCCTCCACCCATTGAAGCAATAAGAGCTGCAAGTTCATCATCATCAACAACATCATCACTGTCATCTCCTGAAAGATGCTTTGCACTTGAAGCAAATTTACCGTTATTTGGATCTATTGTATTTACAACTCTTTCTATCTTTTGTCTGCTTGCATCTTGTGCCTGCATTGATTCCATAGTGATAAAGATATTATTTTTAATACCGTCAATATCACTTGTTATATCTTTACTATCTTCTATAGTATCAAGTTTTTCAAGTATGATATCAAGATGTTTCAGTATCTCTATTGTCATAGTTTCAGATTCATCTATCACTTCGCAAAGCTGGTTTATAATATTTTCTTTATCAAAATTTTCTGTCATTTATTGTCCTTTTTTACATTTATCTTCTTTGATCTTATTTAAATGACCAAAAATTCTCATAGATTCAATTTCAACTTTTTTTGCATAGTCATTGATAATACTGTTATCATCTAAATTTGTAGCAGAACTCATAAGGTTTGATAAGTATTGATGAAGGTTTGAGTTCATTGTCTGAATATTTTTAATAATCTCAGAGTCAACATCAGTATTTATTAGTTGATAATTATCTAGCCACTTATCAAGTTTCTCAAATCTATTTACTTGATTATCTCCTCTGTCGGAAAGTCTTGAGAAAACATCATCCTTGTAGTTAAACAGTGCAACTTTTAAATCGGCAATTTCATATATAAGATCCACGTCACAAACCTGAGATCTTGTTTCTTCTAAAAAGCTAGCTTTTGATGCCGCATTTACAAGTTTATTTGACATATCTTCTATTTGCTGAGCCATACCTGATATTTGATCAGATGTAGCAGCATTTTTTTGTGTTGCTTGATCTAGATTTATAACTGCATCGTTAATCTGTACAATTGATGACTGCTGTTCGTTTGAAGATTGTGCAACATCTTTGATCAATGATATAGTATTGTCTATATTGCTATTTAGGTTTTTATAGCCGTCTATCATATTGTTAGCAACTTCTTTACCGTTATTTGCTTTTAAAGTAGCTTTTTCTACTATATCTTTGATATCTTTTGCTGCTTCAGCTGATCTTGAAGCCAAGTTTCTTACCTCTTGTGCAACAACGGCAAACCCTTTACCTGCTTCACCTGCAGTTGCCGCCTCAACTGCAGCATTAAGAGATAAAATATTTGTTTGGAAGGCAATTTGATCAATTACCTCTATCGCTTCATTTATAGAACTTACCTGATTTACTATATCTTCCATCGCTTTTGTAGTAGACAAGGCTAGTTGTTCACCTTGCGATGATGATTTTGTAACCTCATTAGAAAGTGTTGACATCTTTGCCGTATTTTCCGTATTTGCTTTAATTGAGGAAGTTATCTGTTCTAAAGCAGCAGATGTTTCTTCTAAAGAGGCTGCTTGCGTGTTTGATGATTTAGATAAACCCGCAGAAGAGTCACTTAATGTATGAGTATTCTCATGGAGTTGATCACCGGTATTCATAATCATCGCCAGGATCTCAGAGGTGTTTCCTCCAACTAGTTTTATACCGGCCGTTACCTGCCCTAGATCTCCGTAAATACCATGATCGTCAATTTTATAGTCATATTTAGATTCACTGTATTGTCTTAGGGTGGTATTGATCTTGTCAAGAGTGCCTTTTACTTTTTTTATCATAAAGTTAAGATTGTTTTTCATAGCTTCAACGTGTGGATTGGATGCTTTACTTTTTACATCATATACAAAGAAACCGTTTGCTGTTTTTTGTAAGATATCATTTGTTTCATTGATAACTATCTCATCTTGTTTAAGTCCCTCGTTTACTTGATCCATATAGGTGTTAAACAGATTTGCAACTTCCCCTATCTCGTCTTGAGAGGTAGATTTCAGTTTGATACTTGTATCATTTGATTCTATAAGGTTTTCAAATCCGATTTTTAAGTCCTCTAGCGGTTTAACAGCTTTTTTTACAACAATAAATACAACAGCTATAGTTATCCATCCAAGTACTGTTGAGATTAATAATAAGCTAACTGTTAAATTAGAAAGCTTTTCATCAGCTTCATTTAACGAGAAAGTAAGATCCATTATACCGATAATGTCACCCTCTTGTTGATTCGCATGACACATTAAACAATCCTGTGTTGCTATCATCGGTTTTATCATTCTTAGTGCATGACCGTTTTGATCGTCTATCTCAATAATTTGATTTTGTTTTGTCTTAAATGATCTTAATATATCACTATCTTTAGTAAACTTTGTACCCGGAGAGTACATATCTATCAGCGGCTGGCTTTTTGCTATAGTTAGGTTTTTAACACCTTTGATTTCTCTTGCTTCATCTTCAGCTTTTTTTATCTGTACGGGATCTCCCGTATTCATTGCGTTTCTTAGACTTTGGAACATTGCTGAATTAAGCATATCAAGATTATTCTTCGTATTTGAAATATTATCACTGCTTACCTTATGTACTACAGAGTACAAAACTGCCAAACTACTAATAGTCATTAGTGCAAACATGGCAATAATAATTTTATTTGCAATCTTCTTTGTTAGAAAATCAGGTAACATATAAACCCCTTTTTATTCTATGTTAATATAGTTATGTATATTATACGATACTATATATTAAAATATGCACCCTATAAATAATAATTTTGTTAAAATAAAGTTAGATAGTTAACCGATAGTTTTATTTATAACATCTTCAACAACTTTAAGATTTTGAAACGGCTTATGGATATATCCGTCAACACCGTACTCATTACTTTGCTGCTCTTTGTGTTTGTTGCTATATGCAGTCATAAG
Organism: Campylobacterota bacterium; assembly: GCA_034717895.1. Taxonomy (GTDB): domain Bacteria; phylum Campylobacterota; class Campylobacteria; order Campylobacterales; family Arcobacteraceae; genus JAIOSF01. Next base: position 6,006 of record JAYEMD010000176.1, read on the forward strand.
AATTACTTTTGTCATTCTATTATGGGATTTTACCCCTTTTAAGATATCCATCCCGCTTACTTGAGGCATCATTATATCAGATAAAATAAGATCATAACTCTCTGATTTAGCTTTTTGAAGTGCTATTTCAGGATTTGAAAAAGCAGAAATTTCATACCTACCCGATCTTGATAAAAATCTCTCAAGTACATCTAAAATATCCAGCTCGTCATCAATAATCATAATTTTTTTCATTTTATATATCCTTTTTTATTTTTTTAGTGCTATTTTAAAAACAGCACCGTTATTTTCATTATAAGCTTCAATTGTTGCACCCTCATGAGCATCAATAATTCTTTTTGCTATACTAAGACCTACGCCCATACCTGATGAATCTTTAGTGCCCTTGAACGGATCAAAAATATGTGGAAGTACCTCTTTATCTATACCACCCGCATTGTCTTTAAATACAACATTTACATATGTGTCATCCTCAGATATATCAATATCAAGTCTTCTATTGTCAAAGTGATCTATTTTCATCAACTCGTCCATTGCATTGTTGATTATAATGATCCAAACCTGCTCTAGTCTTTGTATCTGGATTTTTGCATTATATACAAGCTCATTCTTTTCAAGCTCCATTGTAAATTGTTTACCGTTTATATAAAGATTTGAAATATGTTTAACTTTATTGTATACAAGTACACCTGCCGTTATTAAAGTAGCATAAACATTTGATTCTACTTTTTCAACTTTTGCATTATATGATATCTCTTTCATTGAACTTATAATATTTTCTATTCTATGTATGCCACTGTTTATTTTATTAAGTGAATCTTGAAAATTATCTTTTGATTTTGAAGCTTCCATATCCTCCACATCGTAACCAAGCATCTCTATATTTGCTTTTATATATGTAAGGGGTGTATTTATCTCATGTGTAATTCCGGCAGCAAGTTGTCCCGTAGCAGTAAATTTTGCAGACTTTAGTCTCTCTTCTTCTCTTTGTTCCCGTTCACTTTCAAGTTTCTTTTGAAGTAAAACAGGTTCAACACTGCTTTTAATACTATCTATAAGAAGTTTCATATCCATAGGTTTAGTAACAAATTTCGATATACCAACCTCTATAGCTTTATGAAGGAAGTCTTTATCATTGTGTGCAGTAGTTATGATAATAGGAACTAACTTGTTCACTTCTCTTATTTTTCTACACATATCTATACCATTTAATTTCGGCATATTTATATCTGTTATAACTACATTAACTTCTTTCTCATTCTCCAAAAAAGAATCAAGCCCCTCTTGACCGTTCTCCGCGGTTATCAGTTTTCCAAATAAGCTTCCGAGTATTGAGGCTACAACACTTCTGATCTGCTCTTCATCTTCCACATACAATGCAGTTAAGTTTTTGAACATCTTCTTCCTTCTATAAATCAAGTATACTTATTCTATCAGAAAACAATTAAATATTTTCTAAAGTAGAAGTAGTTTATAATCCACTTTAAATAATTAAATACTAAAGGTAAAAAAGTGATTGTAGCAGCAGAGGGTTCAATAGAAAAAAAAGAGCCCACATATATACATTTGAATGTAAATGGTTTGGTTTATGAGGTTTTTGTATCATTTAATTGCAGCAGTGCTATTGTTGAGGGTAATGTAAAACTTCATATTACTCAAATAATTAAAGAGGAGAGTAACAATCTTTACGGTTTTTTAGATCTTAATGAAAAGAAACTTTTTGATACGGTTATTAAAATAAACGGGGTTGGACCAAAGGTTGCCATGGCTATATGCAGTACTTTTACACCTTCTGGTTTTGCACAGATTGTAGAAACCACAGATGTAAGTATGTTAAAAAGAGTTCCGGGTATAGGTCCTAAAGGTGCAAGCCGTATTTTGGTTGAACTAAGCGGTTTTGTTATTGACGGAAATATAGATGAACAACAAACATCAGGAGCATCGGAAGCTGTTATGGCATTAGAGTCACTCGGGTTTAAAAAAGACCAGATAAATAAAGTAATTGCAACATGTACAGGTACAGATACCGCTTCTTTAGTTAAAGAGGCATTAAAAAAACTTCAAAAATAGTTTCTTTTAGTAACATGGTAGTTTAGAGTGTGTTACTTTTTTATACATAAAATAAATAAGAAGATAAAAAACAGTTTGTTTAATTTATAAAACATCTCACTTTTTATAAAATAAGCTTTGAAAATAAATTTTATAAAAAGGACTTAATTTATGAGTTTAATTGCGAATTATAAAGCACATACAGAAGAAAGAGCAGCTTTAGGTGTACCGCCTTTAGCATTAACAGCAGAACAAGTTGCTGATTTAGTAGAGTTATTAAAAGCATCTCCAATTGCAGATGTTGATTATGCTATGGATATGTTTGTAAACAAAATCCCTGCAGGTGTTGATGATGCAGCATATGTTAAAGCAGCGTTTTTAAATGATGTAGTTCAAGGAGATGTTTCTTGTGATGCTATTAGCCCTGTAAAAGCATGTGAGATCTTAGGATTAATGCTTGGTGGATTTAATGTTACTCCATTAGTTGAAGCACTTAAAATTGAGGGTGAAGTTGCAAATTGTGCAGCTGAGCAGTTAAAAAATACAATTCTTGTTTATGATGCTTTTAATGATGTTAAAGCATTAATGGATGGTGGAAACGCTAAAGCTAAAGAGGTAGTTGAGTCTTGGGCAAACGGTGAATGGTTCACTAACAAGCCGGCAATGGAAGAGGAGATCACGGTAACAGTATATAAAATTCCCGGCGAGACTAATACTGATGATCTTTCACCTGCATCTGAAGCATTTACAAGAGCGGATATCCCGCTTCACGCTAACTCTATGTTAGGTTCAAGAATGGAAGATCCGTTAAATACTATGGATAAGTTAAAAGAGCAAGGTCACCCCTTAGCATATGTTGGTGATGTTGTAGGAACCGGTTCATCTAGAAAATCAGGTATCAACTCTGTACAATGGCACATGGGTAGAGATATTCCGGGTATTCCAAACAAAAGAACCGGTGGTGTTGTAATCGGTGATATTATTGCTCCAATTTTCTTCAATACTGCGGAAGATTCAGGATGTTTACCGATCCAAGCACCGGTTGGTGAGTTAGAAACCGGTGATGTTATCACTGTTAAGCCTTTTGCCGGTGAGATTGTTAAAAACGGTTCTGTTGTTTCAACTTTTGAAATATCTCCAAATACTCTTCCGGACGAGATGAGAGCAGGCGGTAGAATACCACTGATTATCGGTAAAGGTCTTACAGCTAAAGCTAGAGAAGCAATGGGAATGGGTGCAACTGATATGTTTATGACTCCTTCTCAGCCTGCCGATAACGGTAAAGGGTTTACGCTAGCTCAAAAAATGGTTGGTAAAGCATGTGGTATGGACGGTGTTAAGCCGGGTGTTTACTGTGAGCCAATCGCAACTACAGTTGGATCACAAGATACAACAGGACCAATGACTAGAGATGAGATCAAAGAGTTGGCTGCATTATCATTCGGTGCAGATATGACTATGCAATCATTCTGTCACACTGCTGCTTATCCAAAGCCTGCAGATATTAAATTACAACATACACTACCAGAGTTCTGGACCTCAAGAAAAGGGTTTATCCTTAGACCGGGTGACGGTGTTATCCACTCATGGTTAAACAGACTTTGTCTTCCTGATACAGTAGGTACCGGTGCGGATTCACATACAAGATTCCCGATAGGTATCTCTTTCCCTGCCGGATCTGGACTTGTAGCGTTTGCCGGTGTTACCGGTATGATGCCGCTTACTATGCCGGAATCTGTACTTGTAAGATTTAAAGGTGAGATGCAACCTGGTATCACTTTAAGAGATATGGTAAATGCAATACCGTATCAAGCAATTAAAGATGGTTTATTAACTGTCGAGAAGAAGGGTAAGAAAAATATCTTCGCAGGTCGTGTGCTAGAGATTGAAGGTCTTGAAGATCTTAAATGTGAGCAAGCGTTTGAGCTAAGTGACGCGTCCGCAGAGAGATCTGCTGCAGCTTGTACTGTTAAACTAAATAGAGCTCCCGTAGAGGAGTACTTAAAGTCTAACATCGTTCTTATTGATGAGTTAATTGAGCAAGGTTATGAAGATGCTGCAACTCTAAAAAGAAGAAGAGACAAGATGGAAGACTGGATAGAAAACGGTGAGCTTATGGAAGCTGACAGCGATGCGGAATATGCAGCAGTTATCGAGATCGATATGTCTGAAATCAAAGAGCCAATCCTAGCTTGTCCAAACGATCCTGATGATGTTAAAACATTAACTGAGATTAGAGAAACAGGTTTAAGAACAGAAATCGATGAAGTATTCGTTGGTTCTTGTATGACTAATATCGGACTGTTTAGAGCACTTGGTGAGATCTTAAAAGGTGAAGGTCAAGTTAAAAATAAATTATGGATCTGTCCTCCGACAAAAATGGATGAGAAACAGCTTACTGAAGAGGGTTACTACTCTATCTTTGGAACGGCTGGAGCTAGAACTGAGATGCCTGGATGTTCATTATGTATGGGTAACCAAGCACAAGTTGCTAAAGATGCATTTGTATTTAGTACATCTACAAGAAACTTCGATAACAGACTTGGTAAAGGTTGTCAAGTTTATCTTGGGAGCGCTGAGCTTGCTGCTGTTGTTGCACTTAAAGGTGAACTACCGACTCCTGCAGAGTACTTAGAGATCGTATCCGGTAAGATCACACCGGAGATGACTGATAAAGTATATAAATACCTTAACTTCAACCAAGTAACTAAAGAAGAGTTAGAAGCTATGGTTAAATAGTAGAATTTATACCTGCTAAATTTAAAAAGCCTCATCTTAGGATGGGGCTTTTTTTATCTGAATTTCTATTTCATTGTATTATATATTTAGCCCTTTTATAGTATCATTGTATAAATAAATAGGGGTGTGTTTCGTTGAATAGAATAATCTATATTATTATATGTGTCTCTTTTTTGGCAATTATAACTTTTCAATATTATAAAAGTAGTACCTTACAAAATAGTATTATAGAAAATCAGAGTATTAAATTATTTAAAGAAAAAGTATCTAAAGTAAAATTATTAACCCTACAAGCAAGAGAAGCTTTAAAGCAATATATATTAAGTGCCAAACAATCAGACCTGGATATCTATTATTCTAAGGTTCAATCAATTGAAAACAGTATAAATCAGATTAAGTTTCAAAATGAGTTGGATATACATATACTATTTCAAAAATGGACTGAATATGCACATGAAAAGATAATAAGTATAGCAAAACTTTCAAAAAGCGAGTACTCTATCAATGATATTATCACAGAGATAAATACTCAAAAAGGTAAAAACTATTTTGATATATTTAGAATAAAAATAGACTCTTTTATAGAAACGGAAGAGTATCTGTTAAAAGGTAGAAAAGAAAATTTTGAAGCCTCTATTGCTGCAAATAGAGCTATATTAATAGATGAAGTAAAACTAAATGCACGATGGGTGGAGCATACCCATAAGGTAATTATAAATGCAAAAGATCTTTTGATATATGCACTAAATATTGAAACAGGTGCCAGAGGTTATCTTATAACCGGTAATAAAAAGTTTTTAGAGCCCTATGAAGGTTCAGTAAAAATATTTTTTGAGCATTTAAGGGAACTAAAAAAAACTGTTTCAGATAATCAGGAGCAGGTTTCGGCATTAAGGGTTATATCTGAGCATATGGAACAATGGCTTAATAATATATTAAAGCCTCTTATTGATAAAAGAACTAAAATAGGTGATTTGGAAGCGGAACAAAATATTTTAAATAACTTAATGGACAAAAAAGAGAAAAAGTTGTTTAGTGATTTAAATAATGAGCTAAATAAGGCTCTAAAAGATATTAAAGGTAGGGATATATGGTAAAAAATTTTTTGATCTTGGTATTGATTTTTGCTTTTGCAAATAGTAAGAGTTTAACTCCCAATGATGTATACTCACAGGCTGTATTAATAGAGCATGAAGTAGAGTATTTAATGAACTATTATGATATAAAGCATGATGATAACAAATTGAAAAAGATACTTTATGTTAATACAAAGTTAAAGCCTAGAAATGTTTTGCAAAAAACCTATGAGATCTTAATAAAAATAAATATCCTTAGAGATAACCATGATCTGCCTATAATAGAACCAATCAATATGCCTCCTACTGCAAACTTAGATCCTAATCTTGTGTATGAACAAACACAAAGGATTTTAACGGAATTGCATATATTTAAAGTTAGAAAGGGTATAAAAATCCCAAAAGCAAAAGTACAAACTTTTAAAGATAAAACACCTTTGGATGTATTTAATTTACTTAGTTTAATATCTATCTCTTTTGATATTTTAAATAAAAGTGAAGTGACCCCCTCTTATGTCTTTGGTGAGAATTTAAGAGTTTATGATGATATTGGATTGATTTTAGACCACTTGAATATAAAAGATAATACGATTCCTGCAAAGAAGAATCTAAAAGCAACACCAAATGATACTTTTAATACAGCCATGAAGATACTTGAAAAAATAAGACAGCTTCAAATAGATGCAGGTATCGATTTTGTCGATTTTAATGATTTTAGAAAAAAGGTTCAAACAACCGGTGAAGTATTTTCTATAACGCAGATGATAATGAGTGAACTTCAAACTATAAAAGCATATTTATCAATAGATAATATAACCCCGGCTGCTGCTAGATACAAAACAAAAACACCTTCAGAGGTTGATCAGCTTATGAGTTGGAACTTACGAAAGTTAGAGTTGATAAGTTCATTAAGAGTTAGGAGATAATTATGTTAAATTTTCATTTGTCAATTAAAAATAAGATATTTATACTCTTTATCACTGTTATAATTATCTCTATAAGTGCAGTTGGGTGGTTTGGTTTTAAAAGTTCCAAAGAATCTTATATAAGTTCTGCTCTTTTAATAAACAAAGGTGAAACAAAAGCTTTATCCAACGAGATAAAAGGTGTGTTGGGAACAATCCCTGACGATGTTATATACAATGCAAACTTTTATGCTCTTAAAAAACTTTTGGTTTGGGAAGACTTAAAAGAGAGAAAAAAAATAGATCAATGGAAAAAACAATACCTTATTACACTTAAAGATTATATTTACAATAAGAAGCTTTATTATCAAGTAAGGATTTTAGATATTAAAGGTAATGAGAAAATACTTTTAAAGTACGATGAAAATACAAATACTATAATCCAAACTCCAAATGAAAAGCTTCAAAATAAGTCCGGTAAAGATTATTTTAATCAGGCACTAAAGCTTCAAAAGGGTGAGTTCTATATATCTGAAATGAATTTAAATGTTGAGCATGGACAGATAGAAAAGCCTTATGTGCCTGTTGTAAGATACTCTACCCCAATTGTAGATGAGAACGGTGAAACAAAAGGTGTGATAGTGTTGAATTTTAACGCAAACATTATTTTAGAAGAGATAGCCAATACAAGAGCCCTTGATAATAGAAGAGATGTACAAAAGTATTATCTTATAAATCAAAACGGTTATTATCTGTTTGCCGGTGATAAAAGTAAAAGATGGGGATTCCAGCTTGGAACTGACTATAACTTTAAAAAAGATTATAAAGGTGTTATTGAGAACTTTAAAGATAGAGATGAAATAACATTAAGAGAAAATGGTAAAATATACTCTATGCATAAGATATATCCAAATAAAACAAACAACAAGTATAGATTTTGGTATCTTGTAACGGTTATAGATGAAAGTGTTGCTTTGGCATCACTTAATAACTTTATAAATATTTTTGCTGCTATTTTGGTATCTGTTCTGTTATTTGGTTTGTTTATTATTAATGGATTTGTATCAAGATTTATGAACCCTTTAACCTCCATTACAAAACAGCTTAAAGCCTTATCTTTAGGTGAGATCAGAAAAGATGATATAAAGTATAGTTCCAATGATGAGATAGGTGATATAGTTAATTCTACGACAATACTTGTAGATGCTATAGAAACAACAATAAAGCAGGCAAATGCAGTAGCAAGCGGAGATTTTAGCCAGGAGATAAAACTTCTAAGTAATAACGACTCTTTAGGCTTGGCATTGCAGGATATGACAAAAAGATTAAAAGAGATAACAACTCTTGCACAAAATCTATCTGTAGGAAATTATGATATTGATGTTGTTGCAAAAAGTTCTGAAGATGAACTTGGACTTGCCCTTATTGATATGATAAAATATCTTGAGTCTATTACACTTGTGGCTGAATCTATTGCAATTGGAGATATAGATATAAAATATCAAGCCGCAGATAGTAACGACAGGCTTGGTAATGCAATCTTGCAGATGATAAAGTATTTAAAAACAATACTAAAACAGGCAGCTTCTATAACAAATGAAGATTTCAGCAGTAACATAGAGATTAAAGGTAAAAGTGATGAGCTTGGAATTGCCCTTGTTACTATGACAGATATTTTAAGAGAGAATTCACAAAAAAATAAAAGTGAGATATGGCTTAGTGAAGGGCTTGGAGGCTTTAGCGATAAACTTTCCGGTATAGACAATGTATCTAATCTGGCAAGAGAAGCTATTAGCATTTGTAGTCGATATGTAAATGCCGCAAGCGGTACTGTTTATAAATTAGATGACGATAATGAGACTTTAAGTTTAATCTCATCTTTTGCCTTTAGTTCAAGGGATAATTTGTCAAATAAATTTAAAATGGGTGAGGGTATTGTGGGGCAAGTTGCTTTGGAAAAAGATTTTATCCTCCTTAAAAATGTAGATAGTGATGATTTTAAGATCCAAAGCGGTACCACACTCTCTAAACCAAAAGAGGTGTTCGCAGTTCCTTTGATACGTGAAGATGAGATATATGGCGTTATGGAGCTTATGAGTTTTGAAGGTTTTAGTGATCTTCAAAAAAACTATCTATTAAAGTGTGCAAATATTCTTACAACTGCACTTTATACGGTAACACAAAATATGCAGATAAAAGAGCTATTAGAACAAAGTAGAAAAGCTTTTGAAGAGTTACAGGTAAAATCTGAAGAGTTAGAAGCTCAAAGTGAGGAACTTAAATCTTCAAATGAACAGATGGAAACTCAACAGCAACAGCTGCAAGAACAATCTGAAAATCTAAAGATAAAAAACATGGAGATTGAAAAAGCTAAAGGGGAGATAGATAAAAAAGCGGATGACCTTGAAGCATCAAATCAATATAAAAGTGAATTTTTGGCAAATATGTCCCATGAGTTAAGGACACCTTTAAATTCTGTTATACTATTATCTTCACTATTGACTAAGAACAGTAAGCAAAATCTTAATGATTCGGATATTCAAAAAGCAAAAGTTATTAATGAGTCGGGTAATGAGCTTTTAAGACTTATAAACGATATTCTTGATCTAAGTAAAATTGAATCTGGTAAAATGGAGCTAATTGTAGATAAAATAGATACTGAAAAACTATCTAAACATTACACTGAACTATTTGGTCATACTGCCCAAGATCAGGGACTTGATTTTGAAGTTATAGATAATATAAAAGGTTCTTTTTATAATGATAAGGACAGATTAGGGCAGGTTATAAGAAATCTTATCTCAAATGCGTTTAAATTTACAAAAGAGGGTGGGGTAACTCTTAAAATTGATAAAGTGGATGATGATAAACTCCCTATAAAGATATCTGTAATAGATACCGGTCTTGGAATTGCCAAAGAGAAACAAGATCTTATTTTTAAAGCATTTACACAAGCTGACGGCAGTACGAGCAGGGAGTTTGGAGGAACAGGGCTTGGATTATCTATCTCTAAAGAGTTGGCACATCTTATGGGAGGATCTATTGAACTTGAATCCCAAGAGAGAAAAGGGTCTACTTTTACTTTAAATTTACCTAGTTTAGATGAAAAGTTTTGTGATGATAAGAGATCTAATTGTGAAGTAAAGGTACATCCTATACAAAGTTCCGATGCAATTTTAAATAAAAAAGATAATATACCTCAGAAAAAAGAACAATTTCTAATAATAGAAGATGATAAGAATTTTGCCAATGTTTTAAAATCAACAGTAGAGGAACACGGAGCAAATGCTTATGTTGCGTACAACGGTGAAGATGGATTAAAACTTGCAAATCAACATAAAATAGACGGTGCCATTGTAGATATTGGACTTCCCGGTATAAGCGGTATTGAGGTAATAAAACAGTTAAAATCAAATCCATTAACAAAAAATATACATATACAGGTTATCTCGGGTCTTGATGAGAATAAAGAGAACTTGGATGGTATAAATATTGAAGGTTATTTACAAAAACCTGTTTCAAGTGAACAGATAAACAATGTAATAAAAAGTATTGAAAGTGCAGGTGATTCTAGTGCTAGAAGTGTATTGATAGTTGAAGATGACCAACTACATCTAAAAGCTATAAAAGACTATATCTCCGAGGAAAACAATTATGATATATATACCGCAAGTACTTTATCGGATGCAATGAGATTTTGTAATGAAAAATATTTTGATATTGCTATAGTTGACCTTGGCTTATCAGACGGAAACGGGATGGAGATATGTAGATGTTTCAGTGAAAACAAAAAAGATACCTCTATTTTAATCTACACCGGACGAGATCTGTCAAACGAAGAAGCTGATTATTTAAATAATATAAGTGATGAGATAATTATAAAAAACCCTCAATCCCATGAGAGATTAAAAGATGAAGTCGATAGGTTCTTAAATTCTCCAAAAACAACAGTAAACGATAAATACTTAAAAGTTTTAAAGCAGAGTGAATATAATCAAAATGATATAAATAATCTAAAAGATAAAAAAGTCTTAGTTGTAGATGATGATATTAAAAATATTTTTGTTTTAAGTGCTGCTTTACAAGAACATGATATGGATGTAGTTCATGCAAAGAACGGTCAAGAAGCACTTGATATTCTAGGAAAGGATAAAGATATTGACATTGTACTTATGGATATTATGATGTCTGTTATGAATGGTTTTGAGGCTATAAAGGCTATTAGGGCAGATAAGGAACTTAAACATCTTCCTGTTATAGCAGTAACGGCAAAAGCGATGAAAAAAGATAAAGATGAGGCTATAGCTGCCGGTGCAGATGATTATCTTACAAAGCCGATTGATCTTGAAAAACTGACTGCTTTGATCTCTATGTGGATAAATAAGTAGATTATGAATATAAAAGATGATTATCTAACAAAATTCTTGAATGATGTTTACAATAAATACGGTGATGATTTTGTTAATTATAATTACAGTACTATAAAAAGAAGGATTGAAACACATTGTATCAAGTTGTTTATTGATGATTTTGATGAGTATACTCAATTGATCTTATCAAATGATGATAAGTTCAATGAGATGTTTTTACATTTAAGTATAAATGTTACAGAATTTTTTAGAGAACCTGAACAGCTGAAACTTTTTAGAGATAAAGTTGTACCTTATTTAAACTCTTACACCCACCTAAAGATATGGTATGCAGGGAGCAGTAGCGGTGAGGATCCATACTCTTTGGCAATAATACTCCATGAAGCAGGTATTTTAAACAAATGTCAGATATATGCAACAGATTTTAATAATCGTGTTTTATCTTATGCAAAAGAGGGTTTATATGAGATAAAAGATTTTAAAAACAGTTACGAAAACTATGAAAAAAGCGGTGGCACAAATGCTTTTAAAGAGTATTTTATAAAAAAAGGAAGATTTCATAAGATAAGAAGCTTTTTAAAAGAGAAGATACTATTTTTCAACCATAATCTGGCAACAGACGGTGTTGTAAATGAATTTCAGTTAATTATATGTAAAAATGTATTAATATATTTTGATGATAAATTAAAACAAAGGGTTTTTAAACTTTTTGATGATTCATTAGATTGTAACGGTTTTTTGATTTTAGGAGGAAGTGAATATCTCCTTGAAAAATACAATGACCGGTATAAGTTATATATCCCAAAGAGTAAGGTGTTTCATAAAAAATGCAGATAAATATTTTAATAGTTGATGATCTAGAAGCGAATTTAATATCGTTGGAGGCATTACTTCAAGAGGTTGGTGAGGATTATAATATTATAAAAGCTTCCAGCGGTATTGAAGCTTTAGAGATTACCCTAAGCCAACAAGTAGATCTAATAATTTTAGATATCCAAATGCCTGAAATGGACGGTTTTGAGGTTGCACAGTTACTTAAAGCAAACAAAAAAACAGCTTCTATCCCCGTGATATTTTTAACTGCTGCTTTTAAGTCTGATGAGTGGGTACATAAAGGGTTTGAACTTGGTGCCGTTGATTATCTAACAAAACCAATTGACGAGAATCAGTTCTTAAACAGGATCTCACTATATACACGACTTATAACCTCTATAGAGGAAAACAGAAAAAAAGACAAAGTACTTCACGAACAGTCAAAGATGGCTTCTATGGGCGAGATGATTGGAAACATCGCCCATCAGTGGAGACAGCCTTTAAGTATTATAAGAACGGCTGCAAGCGGTATACAGGTACAAAAAGAGTTTGATTCTTTATCTGATGATTTTTTAAATGAGATGCTGGAAAAGATAAATGATTCTACGGAATATTTGTCTCAAACTATAGATGATTTTAGGGATTTTGTAAAAGGTGACGCAAAACCGGTTATATTTAAGGTGTCAAAATCTTTAAATAAAGCTTTTATTATAGAAGAATCGGTACTTAGAAATAATGATATTACATTAATTACAGATAATTTGGATGAAACTATCGAGATAGAAAACTTCAGTAACCTTTTTCTACAGATCATTATAAATATTTTAAACAATGCAAAAGATGCCCTAAAAAATATAGACGGTGAAAAACTAATATTTGTAAAGCTAAAAGAAGATAACTCTAAAGTTCAGATTGATATTCAAGATAACGCAGGGGGTATCTCCTCTGAGGTTATGCCTATGATATTTGATCCTTATTTTACTACTAAACATAAAAGTCAAGGTACAGGGCTTGGTCTGTATATGAGTTATAATATGATGCAGAATATGCACGGAGATATAAAGGTTTCAAATAAAACTTTCCAATATAATGGAAAGAGCTACAAAGGTGCTTTGTTCTCTTTGGTATTTAATAAGAAAAGCAAAATATCATAAAGCTGATTTTATTATCTCTCTTTTCTTAAATAAATAATCCTATATAACATCGGTACATAATAAAGATTTAGTACCGTAGCCCAAAGTATACCAAACCCGAGCGCTACCGCCATTGGCTGAAGTATAAGTGACTGACCGGATGCAAAGAACATAAGTGTACTTAGACCTAAAATAGTTGTAAGTGACGTAAGCAGTATAGGTCTTAGTCTTAACAGTGCCAATTGTTTCATATGTTCAAGATCTTTTGCTTTTTGAATAAAATCCATCATTATAATACCGTCGTTCACAATAACTCCTGCTAGTCCCACAATCCCGATGAGTCCGGGCATAGTAAGGTTAAGACCCATTATAAAGTGCCCTATTAATACACCTAGAATTGATAAGGGAATTGTGCTTAAAACAATAAGTGATTTTACTATAGAATCAAACATCCACACTAAAGATATAAAGATTAAGATCAAGGCAATTACAAATGCCTGTCCCATCTCTTTTTGTATTTTCTGATTCTCTTTTTGCTCCCCTTTAATATCAATGTTTATTTTATCTTCTAAACTTTGAAGAGTGTTTTGAAGCTGTTGATAAACCTCTTCACTTGTTGTATCGTTTAAAGATGCAGTGATACTTTGGATTGCCGTACCGTTTTCTTTGAATATTTGACTTAAACTTGATTTTGTATAGAATGTTACAATATCCTTTAAAAGTACTTGTTTATCACTTAGAGGTACTGCTACCTCAAAACTTTCCAAACTTGCTTTTTTATCTTTGTTCTTGCTTTGAAATACTATATCAACTATCCCCGTATTATCATACATCTTAGAGAAGCTCCCTTTGAAGTAAAAGGGCTTGAGTATATTTACAATAGTTTGTTCCGTAAATCCAAGCCGTTGACCGTAACTGTTTATAGTAAATTTAAGATCAAGATTCCCTATAAGTACATCGTCAGTTATATTACTTACGCCGTTTATAGAAGATAATCGGTCTTTTAACAGTGCTATTGCTTTTGACAGCTCTTTCCCGTTTTGGCTGCTTAGGCTTAGTTCTATATCATGTTTTACTATTCCGGCACCCGGTACATATACTTTTAGTTCTTTAAACTGATCAGTTAAGTTTTTATTTGTTTCTAAAAGTTGTGAGATATTATTTGATATGGTTCTGGCAGTTTGTATCCTTGTCATATCCGTATCGTCATATTTTGGACTTAAATAGGGGTTTATATATTTGTCAAAAATATTTTGCGGTGCTCTTTCTTGGAGGTTTACAAAAACTTGAAAGTAAAACTCTTCATTTTGGGGAAGCTGTTTACCGTCTAGTTTCATACCGATAACGGAGCTTATACTGTCTATCTCATCTCCTAGTTCAAAGTTTTGTAGTATTAGTTTTTCAAGTTTGTAAATCTTTTCCTGGGTCTCTTTTATATCGTGCCCAACACCCGCAGAACCGTTTATATAAATCTGTGTAGTATCAAACTGAGGCATAAATTCAAATTTTATTATTTTAATTAAACTGATTGTAGCAACTATGATAACACTTGTAAGAGTTATCAAAGATAGATATTTCCACCTCATAACAAAATCCAAGATCTTTTTATATAGATTTTTATTTGCATCCCAGATAGCTTCCGATCTTTTCTCTTCATGGTTTACCTGTAAAGTATGTTTTGCATGTAAGGGTAGAAAGAAAAAAGCTTCAACGAGGGAACTTAGAAGTAAAATTGATATCATAATAGGGAGAATCCTCATAAATACTCCCGTCTCTCCGGACATTAAAAGTATAGGTAAAAAAGCAAATATAGTTGTGGCAGTTGCAGTAAGAACTGCAGGGTACATCTCAATAGCACCGTCAAGGGCTGCTGTCATCTTATCTTTTCCCATCTCTAGGTGTCTATAGATATTTTCACCAACAACAATTGCTTCATCTACAAGCATACCAAGAGCAAGAAGTGCTCCTAAAAGTGAAAGCATATTTAAACTGTATCCCAACTGCTGGGCGCTTATAAGTCCAATCATAAAACTTGTTGGTATCCCAATAGCTACAACAAAAGCTATACGGATATTTATAAAAAAGAATAGGGCAGTCGTAAGTAGTATCAAACCGAATAAAATATTCGACACAACAGTGTTTAGTCTGTTTTTTATCCATACGGAGGTGTCTATATATGTATCAAACTTTACATCTTTGTAGTTTTTTTGTTCCCTCTTTAATATCTCTTTTATCTCTTTTACCAAGGAGATACTGTCACCCTCTTTACCTTTATTTATACCTATTGAGATATTCTTTTGACCGTTAAAGTGGGAGATTGTATTTACGTCTGCTAGTTTATACTCTACTATGGCTATATCTTTTAGATATATTTGTTTATCACCGATTTTTATGATCATGTTGTTTAGTTTGATTATATCTTTTTCACCGTTTTGACTGCTTAGATAGTAGTGTGTACCCTTGTCTTTTATGATACCTGCAGGGAAAATTGAACTGCTTGAAGCTATAGTGTTGATAAGCGTTGTTTTATCCAAACCGTAAGCTTCTATCTTTTTATCATCAAAAGTTATCAACAGCTCTTTGTCGCTATCTCCCCAGATAGTTATATCGCTAAGATCTCCCAGAGTATTTATTTTTGATTTTATCTGATCGGCTACATCTAAAAGCTCCTCATTTGTTTTTTGACCAAATACGGCAACTGTTATAAGTGGAAAAGAGTGAGTTATCTCTTTTACTGAGGGTTCATCCATATCACTTGGCAGGTTTGATTTTGTTTTTGTGATAATATCTTTTACATCATCAACAACTTTTGAGATATCATTTCCCCCTTTTAGATCAACCCTAATATTGAAGTATCCGGTTTTTACTACAGTTGATATGGTATCTGCTTGGCTTAAATTTGCCAGTTCATCTTCTATCTTTGAAACAGCCATAAGATCAAGCATATCACTGCTGGCACCGTTATAACTTCCCGTAATAGATATAGAGTCCAAAGATGATGGCGGAAAGATCTCTTTTGGTATCTTAAAATAGGAGAAAACCGCAAGTATAAATATGAAAAACAAAAGCATATAGTTTAAAATAGGTTTCTCAAGTCCAAATTTTATAATATCTTTTATCAAAATGTCCCTTTTTAATAGAATTATTTAGTGGGTAGTATTATACCATTTTTGCTATAATTCAGTATTTAAATTAAAAAGGTTTTAAATGTCAAAAAATATTGCAGTATTTGCCTCCGGTAACGGAAACGGTTATGAAGCAATTTTAGATGCTATCAAAGCATCAAAACTAGATGCAAAGATTGTAGCTGTAGTATCAAACAATATTGATGCAAATATATTAAATAAAGCAAGAGATGAAAAAATACCAACTTATGTTGTAAATAAAACAAATACAAAAGATGATCAGTTTGACGATAAACTGTTAAAAATTTTAAATGAGAATAATACTGATTATATATTTTTATCAGGTTATATGAAAAAAATATCAAAAACTCTTATTAATAATTATCCGCAAAAGATCATCAACTGCCACCCCTCACTTCTCCCAAAGCACGGCGGTAAAGGTATGTACGGCAGGTTTGTACACCAAGCAGTTATAGATAATAAAGAGAGCAAAACCGGAGTAACAATTCACTACGTTGATGAGATTTATGACAACGGTAAGATAATACTTCAAAAATCTATAGAGGTAAATGAAGATGATAATGTGGAAAGTTTAGAAAAGCGTGTGAAGTTATTTGAAAAAGAGCTTATAGTTGAGGCACTTCAACAAATCTTTTAAGATGGATAAAATAGAATCTTTTTTAACAAAACTTTCAAAAAGAGCCAATAAAAACTCTATAAATAACCCTTATAAAGATCCAAAAGTATTAAATAATTTAAGGATATATCTTAATATTTTAAAAAACAGATACTACGACGGTGTTATGCTTGTAGCAGAAGCACCTGGATATAGCGGCTGTAATATCACAGGGATCCCTTTTACAACTGTAAAGATTTTAAATGAAAAACCTCATAAGATATTTGAAGAGATAGATAGTGATATTTATAAGGGGGAATTATTTGGTGATATAAGCGGTGCAATTATATGGGATTATTTAAAAGATAAAGAAAATATACCTTTGTTTTGGAACTCTTTCCCTTTCCACCCTTATAAAAAGTATAATAAACTGTCAAATAGAAAACCCACTAAATCTGAAATAGAGGAGGGGATAGGATATGTAGATGATCTTATCTCTATATTTAAGCCAAAAGTGATATTGGCACTTGGCAGATACGGTCAGCAATCTTTGCAAAAAATATACCCTGATAAAAAAATAGAATATATACGCCACCCCTCATACGGCGGTAAAGAGATGTTTATAAGTGGAATGAACAGATCTTATGATACACTTTTGTAATATAATTAATAAAATATTACATTATTGTTATATATCAAAATCGTTCTAAATATATATTACGATACAATAAAAATAAAATATAGTAAAGAGGTTTAGATGGATCTGTTGAATATCAGTTTAATTGTAGTATTAATATTGCTGCTGTGGTTTGTGTATGATAAATATATACAAAGGGAGCATCAGTTATTAAAAAACTATCCTATAATAGGAAGATTGAGATATGTTTTAGAAGAGGTAAGAGAGCCTTTTAGACAGTATTTCGGCGATGAAAAGTTTTATGAGTCAAAAGACAAGCTTGACTGGGTTTATAAAGCAGCAAGAGATCTGCCTAATTATTCATCATTTTCACCTGCACAACCACTTCCAAAACCAAAATTTATGCTAAAACATGCAATGATAGTTTTAAATGAAGATGAAGTAAAGAACGACTTTAGTGTTACTTTTGGAGAAAATAGAAAATATCCTTTTGTTACAAACTCTATTATAAGCCGTGCAGCTATGTCTGACGGTGCAATATCTCCGGAGGGTACAAGAGCATTTACAAGAGGTGCTTTTATGGGTAACTTCCCTATAAATACGGGGGAAGGCTCGCTTACTAGTAACTTCTTTATAACACATGTAAACTATGATGAAAAGTATACTACCGTTGTGGAGGGTACACCTTTTCAAAAGATGGTAAAAAACTTTGTAAGAAAGACAATTAACGGGTATCAGGCTTCAAGAGTATATAGAAAAATGGTATTTGGAGATGACCCTGAAGCTGAAACCTATGTATTTGACGAAAAAAGTAAAAGATTTCAC
The DNA here is from genome assembly GCA_034717895.1 of Campylobacterota bacterium. Taxonomy (GTDB): domain Bacteria; phylum Campylobacterota; class Campylobacteria; order Campylobacterales; family Arcobacteraceae; genus JAIOSF01. Next base: position 24,294 of record JAYEMD010000176.1, read on the forward strand.
AGACCTAACTGGGATGCTCCCCTTGAAAATTTCCCTTCTCAGGTCCCAAATGATATGCCTGATATTATATATCAAGTAAGTTCCGGACTATATGGTTGTAGAGATAAAGATGGTAACTTTGATCCTGTAAGATATCAAAAAGTTATGAGCTTTTGTAAGATGACAGAGATAAAAATAGCTCAGGGTGCTAAACAAACGGGTGGTAAAGTTATCGCTGATAAAGTAACTGAGGCTATTGCTTACTACAGAGGGGTAGAGCCTTACAAAGACCTGTTTTCCCCAAATAGATTTCCCTATGCAAATTCTGTTGAAGAGCTATTTGACTTTATAGGACAGATGCAGGAACTATCAGGAAAACCTGTAGGTATAAAAATAGTTATCTCGGATACTGACAATATAGTACCTTTTATAAAAGAGATTAAAAAAAGGATCAAAGCAGGCAGTAGTGCATATCCTGATTATTTAAGTATAGACGGAGGTAGCGGCGGAAGTGCAACTGCACCTATTGAACTTATGGAAAGAATTGGTCTTAATTCTAGGGATTCTGTATATCTTGCAGATAAGCTTTTAAAAGAAGCAGGTATAAGAGATAAGGTAAAAATTGTAGCTAGCGGTAAAGTACTTACACCGGATGATGTAGTTATATTAATCTCTCTTGGTGCTGATTTTATACAAATAGCTCGTGGATTTATGATGAGTGCAGGGTGTATAAGAGCCAGATATTGTTCAGGCACCACAGGTAGAAAATGTCCGGTAGGATTGGCAACGCAGGATAATACTTTAAGAAGTAGATATCTTGTATATAAACATGCACATTACATAAGGGATTATCATAAAAATATCTTAAAAGGTGTAAAGATGATACTTGCCGTTATGGGTCTTAAAAGTGTAAATGAACTGTCAAATAAAAATCTAATGTTCCTAGATAAAAATTCTAAAGTACATGATGATATAGATGCGGTTTTTGATAGAAAGTTAGATATTGGAAATCTTGACGAAGTAAATTGATACAATTAAAAATAATTTACCTATCATAAAAAAGTGACATATTGGTGTCACTTTTTTTATTTCTGTAAATATGTAAGATTATTATGACAGTATAAGTTTATATGTTTTAGTTGTTCCTACTTTTAAGTGCGGGAACCTAGGTACAATCTATGTTGTTTCTTTAAATGTAACCGATAGATCTATAAAGACTACAAAAAATAATCTTAGTATGATAAGTGATTCGATGTTTCAGTCACTTAGCGATGCAATGAATACGGGTGATCCTGTCGTAATAAAAGATGCTGAAGAGAATGCAAGAAAAATTAACGGTGTAAGCAAGCTTGTAGTTATAAAAAGTTTTAAAGATAAAAAAATCAATATTATTGAACATAATGATGAAAAAGCTCACAGGTTTAGAATGATAAAGCCGATGATAGCAACACAAGATTGCCTTATGTGTCATGCAAATCAAAATGAAGGTGATGTTATAGGTACAAAAGCACTTGGAAATAATGTATCTGAACTACTTTCAATGATTATGTTATGCGGTGAATGAGGCTATAAGTGTAATTGATCAAATTGCGTTCCAAACAAATATTATAATGCAAATGATGCGCAAAATATTGATAAACTTGCCGATAGGGTTAAAGAGTTGTCCGAATCATTAATATCTATCTCAAATCACGCACAATACGATCAAAGTTCAAAAAAACAAGTTTATGATGTAGATCTATCATATATAATGAAGCCTCAAATGAAACTTTACTTGATCTTTCAAGTAGTATAGAGAATTCTACTGAAAATTTATTTGAATGTTTAAATCAAGTAAAAAGAGATAATTGTAAAGATAAAAGTTAGCAGTTAGCAATAGAGATAAAAAAAGGCAAGCTTAGCGGTTGCCTTTTTTTAATGGAACTACGCAGTTTACGTTTTTTATACGAGATTAAACATTAAACCTAAAGTGCATAACGTCACCGTCATTTACAACATAGTCTTTACCTTCAAGCTTTAGTTTTCCGGCTTCTTTACACTTAGCTTCACCTCCAAGAGTTACAAAGTCTTCATAAGCTATAACTTCAGCTTTGATGAAACCTTTTTCAAAGTCGTTATGGATTACGGCTGCTGCTTGTGGTGCTTTTGTACCTTTTTTGATAGTCCAAGCTCTCACCTCTACTTTACCTGCCGTAAAATATGACTGAAGTCCCAGCTTGTCAAATGCAGTGTGGATGATCTTTTCAAGACCTGATTCCTCAACACCAAGGTCATTTAACATCTCTTTTGCTTCATCATCTTCCATACCCACAAGCTCTTCCTCTATCTTTGCACACAGCATGATAAGATCAGCATTTACACTTGTAGCGTGTTCTCTTAGGATATCTACGAACTCATTACCGTCTACTAAAGAATCCTCATCTACATTTGCACCATAGATAACATCTTTGTTTGATAAGAATCTAAGCTCTTTATCTAACTCGATAAATGTATCATCATCTCTTTTTTCAAATGTTTTTACAGGCTGTAAAGTATCTAAGTGATCAGCTAACTCTTGAGCTATAGCTAATGCACCGGCAGCTTTTTTATCTGCTTTTGCCTGCTTTTTTAGTCTATCTAGTTTCTTTTCAAGTTGAGAGATATCAGCATAGATAAGCTCAGTCTCGATGATCTCAATATCTCTTAAAGGATTTACGTCACCCTCAACGTGTGTGATATTCCCATCTTCAAAACATCTAACCATATGTAAGATAACTTCAACTTCTCTGATGTTTGATAAGAACTGATTACCAAGACCTTCGCCTTTTGAAGCACCTCTAACTAAACCTGCAATATCAACAAAGTCTATTGTTGAGTGCTGAATCTTGTCCGGGTCTACTATCTTAGCTAACTCATCAAGTCTTTTATCCGGTACTGGTACTATTGCTTTATTTGGTTCAATAGTACAAAACGGATAGTTCTGTGCCTCTGCATTTTGTGCTTTTGTAAGAGCATTGAATGTTGTAGATTTACCAACATTCGGAAGTCCTACGATACCTACACCTAATCCCATATTGTTTCCTTTTTACTTTATTCTTAAATATTCTTCAATATCGATCAAGACCTTTAAATAAAGGCTTGAATTAAGTTTTTATAGCTTATAATATTACTCGGTATTTTACAATAATTTTAAAACTATACGGACTTTTCAAGGACTAAAAAAATGATAAACAAAATTTTACCTCAAAAAATCCCAACCAATGAAGAAGGTATTTTTTACAAGCGCATTATAAACGAAAAAGGCAAAGAAATAGATAAAACCTTTGTAATTAGATATCGAGAAGAAGGAAAAGATAAACTTAAGACCATAGGTAAATATTCAGCAGGTATTCGTATAGCTTACTGTAAACAATTAAGAAATGAAATATTAAATAAACTTCACCTTGGAGAAGAACCACCTGCTATAGTAAAAAAGAAGAAAAAGGAAATTGTTTATTTTGATAAATTAGCTGATGTTTACTTTATTGAAAAGGAAGATGAAGTAAAAGATATTAAAAAAATTAAAAGAACCTATGAAATACATATTCAGCCTTATTTAGGAACTGTAGATGTAGATAAAATAGATACGGATATGGTTAAAAACATACAAAAAGAAAAGAGAAAAGTCCTTGCAGAACGGACCGTAAATGCAATAATACAAATTATTGGTGCTATATTTAATATAGCTATCCGAAAAAAACTATATTTAAAGTCAAATCCTATAGTAGGACAGATAAAAAGAAAAAAAGTAGACAATAAAAGGGAAAGATATTTAGAACTTGATGAAATAAAGCTTTTGCTAGGAAAAATACAAGATAGAGAACACTTATTTCTTTTTGTACAAATAGCATTACAAACTGGTGCTAGACTTAGTACAATATTATCTATTACTAAAAAGGATATTAAACTGGAAACAAATAGTATTGTATTAAAAGATCATAAAAACAACTCTACTTATTTTGGTTTTTACAATGACAATTTAAGAACATTATTAGAAAATAGAATGAAATATATGAATATAAATGATAGAATAATTTCAAGACATAAACAAACTATTCAAGATCAGTTAACTAAAATATATAACGAATACTTTAATCAAGGGCTAGAAAAAGACGATAGAAAAAATAGAGTAGTTACACATACACTTCGTCATACATTTGCAAGTCATCTTGCAATAAATGGGACACCAATTTACACAATACAAAAATTAATGAATCATAAAGATATAACAATGACATTAAGATACGCTAAGCTTGCACCAGATAGCGGTAAGGATATGGTTCTAAAACTATATCAGTGATTACTAGTTATCACTTGGTAAAAGCTCAGGAATTATATAAGAACCAAAGTGTGAATTTATATTTAATTTTATAGCACTTTTTGGTGTATCAGAGTAGATAAAGTCTCTTTGAATTAAATCTTTTATCAAGTATGTAGCAACTCTATCTTTTGTGCCGATTATATCTTTCACCTTTCCTCTTGGTATCTCTCCACATAGTAAAAGCTCTTTTAATAAAGGTAAACCGTATCTTTTTAGTTTATTTCAATAATTATAACATATTTAATTAAAAATGCGGATATTTATGCAGTTATAAAATCACTATAAATACTATGCTTATATCTAATAAGTAATATACCCAAATCCTGAAATAGAATTCTATCATTACCAATTTCCCAATAAATTTTAAATTTTTTCTCATCTTATCTCCAATAAATCATTTTGATATCATTAGTTTTGCATTATACATATCACTTTTTTTAG
>JAYEMD010000177.1:0-7689 GCA_034717895.1 Campylobacterota bacterium
AAAAATTCAATTTCTCTGAATTTTCTAACACAAAGCTATCATCTCCAAAAGTATCTGTTTGAGATGATGAGCTTGACCTTGAACCTTTGGAATCACTACCTTTTTTAAGCGCTAAGTCTTCTAGGTTAGCAATCCTCTTTTCAAATTTATCTTTTAACTGTTGCCCTCTTAAATAATTGTCGTTATACTTCTCAACTTCACTTTTAAGCTTTTCAAATTCTGTATTAATCTGACCTTTATAATCTTGAATTGCATTTGTAGCATTATGAGTAATCATATTTATATCATCCATATTGCCAATAATCTTTTGAAACTTCTCTTGAATAGTGTCTTTTTTATTTTCAAGTATTGTTTTTAATGAAATGGTTTTAGATACACAGTTATCTATAACACTTGTAAAAACAATATCACTGTCTATTTTTTTAAAAGAATCAATAACATACTTTTCAATCTCTTCTTTTTGGGAGTTAACAAGTTCACTGATTTTGGTATCAATTTTTTTATTGACATTTGGTATTGTATTTAAACGCTTGTTTATTTGGGTAAATCTTTTAGCCAACTGGTTATCTCTGGTTTTACATTGAGATTTAAAAAGTTGAATCTCTTTGTTAAGTTTGATATACCAATAAATTAAAACTCCTGATACTATTGCTAATACAACATTTATTGCTATTAATATATTACTTTCCATTTTTTTTCCTCATCTTTTCAATTTTCTTTTGAGCTTTGTCTGTATGACCTTTAGCAATATCCTTTTCTATTAAAGCAATAAATTTATCTAACTTGGTGTTTAAGTTCCTGTAATGATCTATTTCATTGTAAAGTTTATCTTTTAAGTATAGGTCTGGTGATTTAGCCTTTTGTTTGTTTTGATACTGTTGATTAATGACCTTTTGTTTTGTACTCCAGCCACTTATTTTATAGAGTGGATTTGAATATCTAAATTTATACAGGTTGATATATACATTGCTTTTTTTATTGCTAATCACTTGAGGCAATACTTTTGGTACAAGGAAATGCACGTGTGGATTTCCAGTTTTGTAATGAGCTACAAAAGGTACGCTCTTAACCAATGATTCAATATCATTATCTGTTAAATTAAGTTTATCTATAGCCGATATTTTTTTAAACCATAGATGCAGTTTCTCCTGAGCTTTTGAAATAAATACCTTTTCAGGTATTCCAGCAGGGAAACTTAATACTAAAGACAATGGTTTAGGAACCCAACCCTTTTTAGAAGTCTGTTTCTGTTTCCACTCTTTAGCAACGATCTCTTGTTTTTCAATCTTATCTAACACATTGTTATGATAAATCTTTTGTCCTTTGTGTTTATCCTCATTTAAAAGGTACTCAAGATAGTTCTCTATCTTTTGAACACTTTTAAATACACAGGTGTTCTTATCTTCCATATAATCCTCCAATCAATATACCCCATTATAAATATTGACTGGAGATTTTTACAAACCGCAAACAAAAGATTTAACTATCTCTAAAGTACCACCCAATAGTCCCCTTATGGTCAAGAAGGAGGTTTAAGCGGTACTTTAAACACTCCGTCTTGCCAAAGGGAACGCTGTCCCTTGTGGTATCCCTGTATATATCATTAAAAAACAGACTTTTAATCTTTTAAAAATTCATTTGCCTGTTTTATACACTCATTAAAACTACTCCATTTATTGCCTGTTCTTAAAACCTCAATTGCTTCATCCTCATTAGGTGTATAATCAAAGGTTTTAAAATAAGTTCCATTTTCACCTTGAACCACCAAATAATAAACGCCATAAAAATAAAACTCATACTTCTTTTTAACTTTCATAAACTTTTCTCCTTTTTAAAATGGAAAGTCATTGCTTTCAAAAACGATATTCTCATCATTATGGTACTCACAAAGCTCAAATTCACTTTGAGCAATATCAAAAAGTTTGTATATACTCTCATCATTTGCTTTATATTTAGAATACAAATAAGCCCAGACATTGACCCCTGTTGCTTTATCAAATTGTGTAAAGCTCAAATGAGATTGAGTAAGATCTTGTTTTTTCTGTTCAATTCTATTTTTTATGTCAGCACATTTATAATATTTGGATTCAATGTTTGTATATTCTTCTTCAAAGTATTCTATTTCATCTTTTATTGCTTGTGATTGAAATCTATTAAGCGGTTTATTTATTTCACGGACAAGATAATCATTTTTGTTAAGTTTTACTTTGTCATTTTTAATTTTAATTGGCTCATTGAGTAATTTCTCTCTCCACCAAAATATAAAACTGTTCTTGAACTGTTTTGGTGTTAATAACTCACATTTGACAACTCTTATACTGAATTTCACCATATCAACAAGTTTGACATCTTGTATTGATTTACAAATCTCATAATCAATTTCAAGATTTGTTTTAAACTCTATCTCTTCAATTACAGGTATCAAAATTTTATTTTTAAAATTGCTCAAAAGGTCATAGGAACTTTTACTATCTATGTCAATGAGCTGTTTAAGTGTGTCGACAGATACCTCTAAAAACTTTTTATATTGGTGTGATATAAAATATTCATAGAATTTTAGTGTATGTTTACAAGAAAAGTTCTTTATATATTCATCCTCCAAAGCTGCATATATAAGGTTTCTTTGATTTTCTTTTATCTCTTTTAGATGGTTTAGGAACAATTGATCCATTGAGAACTGTATATATCCTTTTGGAAGATAACTGACACTTCCCAATATTGAAAACTGGTACTCACACCTGTCTTTTAAATCATAATCATCCAACTGTTCCAATGATGTATCTCTTAAATCTTTGATATAACGCTTTATATCATCGTGAGTTATCTTCTTTAATGCCTGTTTCTCTTTTAGTTCTTTGAATGTAGTGAAAAATATTCCAGGATGTTCACCAGGAATATACTCCCTTAATACTATTTTTAAAAAATGATTATATATTTTATTAGTTGTCAAGTTTCCTTTTCTCCTTTGGTTTATTAGAAAACTTGGTTTATTGGTTTGAAAATCTGTTTGCTTCAGCAGATCCTTTTGCTCTTCTTTAAATAACATTTTATTCATTCTCCTTAAAATTGATACAACATCTTATTATAAAAATAAATTTTATTGTTCATTTTTTAAGAATCTTTAATTTTTCTTAATAAAGATATTTTGACTAAATGAAAAAATCCTTATTTGAAAAGCTGTTTCTTTCTAAAAAATACTGATTTTATATCTGAAAAGCTGTATTTTTCTATTTCAGACCCTTTTATCCTTGATTTTTCCAACTACTTACAAAAAGGTAAAAGAAAGATTAAAAAGAGATCTAAAAAGACACCCCTGCTAGAAAGGGTTGAGAGAGGTTATAAATATAAAATAATTTAGTCTTAATATTAAATGTTAACTAAAATGAAACATAAAATATTTAAACCTATAGGTTTCTTTAAAACTGTAAAAGCTCTTATAATAGATAAACAAATGACAAGGAGTACAACTTGAGATTAAAAAGCTATATAGAAGAGGAAATCATCATACATCTAAAATGCAAGAAGTGTAATAAATGGATTCAGATAAATGTTTATAAGGATGGTACATCAATATCTTCATTCTGCCTATATTGTTTAACAGATTTATTGGAAAGATAATTTAAAAACGGTCCTAAAAATTTAAAAAAACGGTAATATGGATATATAAAATTAAAATGGAGTATTAATTTTGGAAAAAGATAATAATAAAAAAACAGAGCATAAGATAGATGAAAACTTTATTGAGATTAAGTGTTTGATTTGTCCCAAGTGTGATGAATACATAGCAATATATGTAAATGAACTTGGTATTCCTATAAAACCTGCAATATGTTCTTCATGTGGTAATGAGATTACTTTGAAAGATTTACCAAGTTAAGATATTGCTATCTTAACTTTGGTGAGAAAGTTTTTGTTTTCTCCTGTTTTTTGGTTTGAACCATCTCTTTTAAAAAGTTGGTGGACTTGGAAGCTTGTGAAGCAGCACTAAATAGTATATTTGGTTTCTCTTTTAAAGCAGTCACCCAAGAGCTTAAATATTCAGTGTGTCTGGTTGTATCCATTGGTACTTTTAGATCAGAACACAAAAATGAACTTGAAAGTTCAGCAATAAGTTCTTCATAGGCATATTTTGGGTCACCAAACTTTGAGAGTTGCTTATCTTCCCTATTAAGTCTTTTGGGATGTCCAGTTGCGTGGGATAGTTCATGAAAATAGGTACTGTAATAATTGAAACTATCTTCAAACCTGTTAATATCAGGCATAAAGATACAATCATCAGTTACACTGTAAGCAGGACTTCCTGCAAACTCTGGAATATCCTCTTTAACTGTATCAATAAACTCTTGAGCTTCAGATAATACTTCATTTTTCTTTGGATTGATATGTTTATCATACTCAATACCATCTGTTTGTTCTATGTTAAATACTTGATAAGATTGCATTACAAAATACTTTTCTATATGCTTTTCACCACCGTCATCAACTGTTTCTTTCTCTATTGGTTTCATAAAAAATATTGGTGCAGATTTTTCACCTTTTTTTACGCTACCACCCAATTTTTTAACTTGATTGAATGTTAAGAACCTGTTGTCATTAAATCCTTGATTCATTAGTGTTAGAATATTCATACCATTGTATTGATTACCAGATGCAAAGTTTTTTGGAAGTCCTCCGCTCATCCATGATTTAGTCCAAGGTGCGGTTCCTTGTTCCAATTGGGATACAAATTGATTCACCATCTCTTGATATTTTTCTTTAGTTGTTGGATAATTTTGTTTATTTTCCATATTAATTTTTCTCCTTTGGGTTGTTACCCTAAAAGGATTATAAAAAGTAGGAGCAGATTTTTAGACTACGCGCCCTTTAAAGGTTATTTACCAGTAAATAAGCAAAATTGGTATTTCTAAAATAAAATTCACTTTAGAAATAGTCATCAAAATTTTTAAATATGAATATTAGAGTTTGATAATCTTCATTTACTGTAAGCAGATAATCTTCAAGATTTTCTATATCATATTGAAGTGTTTTTGAGATATGGTTTTTATAATTGATACTTTTTAGCAATTTTAATACAACAGAGTTATTTGGTTGTTTATGAAGATTGTTTTTTAATGTTGTTTGGATGATTGATTTTGATAAAAAGCCGTCATAGTTTTCAAATATGGCTTTTGAGCTATTTAAGAAATATTCTATACATCTTGATTTAGCAACCCTTTTATATTTGCCTAAAACACCATAGTCTGCAGGCGACATTTTATCTTTATCAATTTTAAGTTTATGTTGTTCTTTATTTTTAATCTCTTCATTAATGATTTTTATATATGGTGCAGATAGTCTTTTAAGTCTCATCTCTTCAGCTTTAACTTTGAATTTATCAACCAAAAAATTAGCAATAACAAAATAGTCATATTTTACATAGAGTTTATAATAAGACTCAAATTTTAATAATTTAGAAATATCATCTCCTAAAAGACTTTTATCTTTATCACTTACAGAATAGGTGATGTTTTGTTTTGTATCTCTTATAATACAGCTTTTAATTTTGTTTGTTAGTTCATTGTAAGACAATTCTATTTCAATATCTTTACACTCACTGTTAAGGAACATTTTTAAGTTATAAGCTATCTGCTTATCTATTACATCATTAGTATATAGGTATATATTTACCATTTTATTACTCCTTTCATAATTTGTCGCGGTTATTTACTAGTAAATGACCTTATTGGGATTATAACGATCTAAAATCTTTTTGTGTTCTTTTTTCAAAATATTGATTTGGGTATATTACTTTAGTAAAGAGGTAAATATTGCTATTGTTATAAGTGTTAGCTCAACATACTAAACAGGTATGTTGTGAAGTGCAACGCACGATTATAAAAGAAAAAAATACTTAATAATGCTATTTTAGTGGAGGTATTGAGTTTTTAAGATTGATTGTTAATAATGTAAATTATCAGAGTGAAGATAAAAAGGTTTCTTGTGTAAGTACCTTTTATTTTTTTTCTAAAAGAGATTTACACAAGTCAATAGATTTTTTATATGATTCTTTATATGGTGAGTTCATCATACTAGCACTTTTTTTAAGTTTTTCAAATACATAATTTACAAACTCATCTGACATAGCAATACCTTTAAATCTATGAAAACATACTGGATTTTTATTAACTTCATTTTTGATAACATTTTCTGTGATATTTTCTTTATTTATAGATGATAAAACAAATTCTCTATTTAAAGGAAGATAGTTTAAGTATGCAATTAGTTCAGTTTCACTGAGAGTATTAATAAGTTCTTTGAATTTTTCTTGGTCATTGTGTAAATAATTGTCAAGTTCTTTATGTTCCATTTTCTTCCTTGTAAGGGTAGTTTTTGATAATCTTTTGTAAGACAACATTATATCTATATTCTCATATATTTTAATAAATCAGTCAGGTTTTGTAGATAAAAGAGTTTCTATAGAAACTCTTTTATGCTACTTGTTTTAATATTGAATGAGATAATGAGTAAGTAAGGTATCTATAGTCGATACCTTTTTTATTTAGATCACCTTTGATAGACTTTAGATATCTTCTTAAACTTTTTTCAAATTTAGTTTGATTACTGTTTTTATTGTAGATTGAAGTGATAGTATCAATTTGAACAGGTGTTAATATTTTATCTAAAGATATTGTTTGTGTATCACACTCCATATTATTAAACACCTCTTCATATAATTCAAATTTTTTATTTTCTAAACTATTAATTTCAGCGTTTAATTTATCTTGTTTAATTTGAACAGGTTCAAGTTGTTTCATCATTAGATATATCTCTTGAAATGTTGAGTATTGAGGTTCTATGTCGTGAAAAAATATTAAACACTCTTCATTTATAAGTAAGTCCTCATAAGGAACACTTGGATTTGGGTTTCTTTTTTTAAATTCAGCATATTGAACTTCAAATTTTTTATAATCTTCAACTATATTGTTAAAATCAAAATCATATGTAAAAACACTCTCATTCCCATTTACTGGTCTATTTTGACCAAACCAAAAACCTACTGTTAAAATACTATTATTTTCCATTTTCAATCCTTATGATTATTTAGAGTGGAGACTCAAAGGGTTCTATCACAATTGTGATATCTAAATTTCTTAAAACTTGTGATATGTTCATTTCCATACCACCACACCTTCTCAGGTGGTATAGAGTTATGAAGCTAATTTTTCATTTTTAATTGATTGGGGTTTATAATCACAGTTATTTGAATCTGTATATTGAATAAGAGTTGAGTTCTCTTTTATGTTAAACCCCAAGAACTCTTTACCATTAATACCTCTTTTTCTTTCATAGAGGTTATAATTATCAAAGTATTTTGGTATCTCTAGGTTATAAAGGGTTTCACACTCTTCATTTGAATATAATCTATAGTCAAATCTTTTTGAAGACTCCAATAGTTTTATTTGAAAACTATCACTATTATCAAACCCATAGTCATAATCACTGTCTAAATATGGTGGGTCCAAATATACCAGTGAATTATTAGATATACTTTTATCTTCTAGTATTTCAAATATGTTTTTATTCATAATCTCAACTCTATTTGAGTTAAGAAGATAAGACCAATGTTTAATCATTTTAGCCTTGTCGTTTTCAGTATCTATAGTTTTTCCAAAACTACCAGTATTTAAGGTTCTATCTTTTTTATATTTG
>JAYEMD010000178.1:0-7428 GCA_034717895.1 Campylobacterota bacterium
CCTCACCAATATAAACTGGTAATAGCGCTGATCTTAAATATTAAGATGAACACTTTAACAATAAAATGGAGCTTCAGATAGGAGTCGAACCTACGACCTGCTGATTACAAATCAGCTGCTCTACCAGCTGAGCTACTGAAGCATAAAAACAAAATGGTGGTTCGAGACAGAATCGAACTGTCGACACAAGGATTTTCAATCCTTTGCTCTACCGACTGAGCTATCGAACCCTCTTTGTTTTTGTGCTGGAATTATAATAGAACAATACTTAAATACATCTTAATTATAATGTAAATTTACAAATCTTTTAAATTCTTCTCCTCTATGCATATATGACCGGTATTGATCCAGTGATGCAGCAGCAGGGGAAAGTATTGAAACAGTACTATTTACGGTATTTAAACTCTTTCGTATCTCATCTACTGCATTTTTCATAGAATAACACTCTTTAGAGTTTATAGAATATAGTTTTGATAACTTTGATAGTTTATTTGTATTTTTCCCTATTAGGTATAACTCTATTTCATACAGTTTAAATTCTTCAAATAGGGGATCCAAATTGGCCCCTTTATCATCTCCCCCTAAAATTAGATTTATTTTTTTATCTTTATATGTTCTAAGTGCATTTATTGTTGCATCAATATTTGTTGCTTTAGAATCATCAATCCAAAGATTTTTATCATTATCATAAAACTCTTCCAACTTATGTGGATCTTGTAGAAACTTGTTTATATTATTATAGTCTAAATTATTAGTAAAAAGTTTTTGTGTTGCAAGAGCCAAAACAGCATCCTGTAAAAACGGCTCTTTAAAGCTTATTTTATCTATATCGATACTAAACTGTTCAGCTATATCACTTGTATCTTTATAATAATAGAGTGTTGCATCACTTTTAATATTCCTATATTTATACGGAACTATTGCTATATCACCTTTTTCCATCATTGTTAATGGTTTTAACTTACTGTCTCTATACTCTTCAAAAGAACCGTGCCAAGATATATGATCTTCACTTATTGGAAGAAGTATATAGATATTTGGTTTTACTTTGTTTGTATAATGAAGTGTAAAAGATGAAGTTTCCAGTATTAAAGGTTGAAGTGGTAAAGTTGAAGTTTGAAGTTTTTTTGTCAGCTTTGCCAACGGTATTCCTATATTTCCTCCATATAATGCACCTTTATCTTTTAAAAGATGATATATCATTGATGTGGTTGTGGTTTTACCGTTTGTACCGCTTATCCATATGGTGAAAGGTTGAAGGTTGAAGGTTGAAGGTTGAAGGAACAGGTCATAGTCGCTTATTTTGTTTTTTGTATTTTCTACTAAATAGTTACGGGGTGGGATACCGGGACTTACAATAGTGAGTTGATCACTGTTTATGTCGTATATATCTTTATCTGCATCATCAAAAAGCTCAGCTTCCGGATATACTTCCTTTATAGCTTCTGCCGTTTTACCCTTGCCAAGTACCCTCATCTATATCTCCAAACTCTAATATTAAATTGTTTATTTTACTAACGTATCTTCAAACTAGCCAGAGCAAGGAGGTTTGTCATAAAGGCTATTATCCAAAATCTTACGATAACTTTATTCTCAAGCCACCCTTTTTGCTCAAAGTGATGGTGTATAGGTGCCATTAAAAAGACTCTTTTATTTCTATATTTATAACTTCCAACCTGCAATATAACAGAAACAGCTTCTATTACAAAAATAAAACCTATAAGAATAAGAAGTATCTCACTTTTTGCAACTATTGCCATATATCCCATAAAACCACCCAAAGCCAAACTACCGCTGTCACCCATAAAAACTTCTGCAGGGTGTGAGTTATACCAAAGAAAAGCGATCAAACTACCCATAAAGCTAGCTCCTATAATTGCTAATTCCCCGGTCATTTGGATACCAGGAAGAAGTAGATAGTTACTAATTACCGCATGACCTGTTATGTACACTATTAATGAAAGTGAAAAAAATGCCATAATAGAGGGTACGGTTGCCAAGCCGTCTAAACCGTCTGTTAGATTCACAGCATTAGTTGTAGCTGTCATAACGAGTACCCAAAAGACTATAGAATAAAATCCCATGTCAAAAACGGGATATTTATAAAAAGGAAGATAAACATCCGTAGTATGATCTGCAAAGTATAAAATACCTATTATGATCAAAGAGGCTATAACCTGAAGTACAATCTTCATCCTAGCGGTAAGTCCTTCATCATTTTTACTTGATATGATTTTTGAAAGGTCATCTTTAATACCTATTAAACTAAATAATCCTATTGCAGCCAAACCACCCACAACATATGGATTATTTAATTTTGCAGTGAGTATTGTAGCTATAATTGTAGCCGCTACAAATACAATACCACCCATAGTCGGAGTACCCGCTTTTGCCTGATGTGAGTCCGGTGCATGTTCATATATAGGTTGATTTGCTTTTTTCTTTTTTGCCCACTTTATAAATTTCGGCATTAAAAACATAGTAAGAAAAAATGCTATAAAAAACCCTATTCCTGCACGTATTGAAATATATTGAAATATATTTATATCTAGATGTCTATAAAACCAATAAAACAATTTTTAACCTTTTTTTAGATAGAATAATCGCGATTATATCCAAAAAACTATTAAGGGAATAAAAGAAAATGGCTAACAAAAAAGCAATATTAATAATAACTGACGGTATAGGACATAACAGTTCTTGTAAATATAATGCATTTTGTAATGCAGATAAACCTACCTATGATAAACTGTTTAAAGAGGTTCCATACAGTTTAATACATACATACGGAGAACATGTTGGACTTCCAAATGGACAAATGGGTAATAGTGAAGTTGGACATATGAGTATAGGAGCAGGAAGAGTTTTATACCAAGATCTTGTGAAAATAAACATAGCCATTAAAGAAGATACTTTAAAAGATAATGAGATACTAAAAGATACGATTAACAGATCAAACAATATACATATAGTAGGTCTTCTAAGTGACGGGGGTGTTCACTCCCATATTGACCATATTATTGCTATGGCTAAAATAGCCAAAAACAACGGTAAAAAAGTATTTTTACATCTTATTACAGATGGAAGAGACGTAGCACCCGATAGTGCAAAAAAATATACAACAATGATAAATGAGATCTGTGATGAAGATATCACTGTAGCAACTATTGGTGGAAGATACTACGGTATGGACAGAGATAACAACTGGGACAGAGTTAAAAAAGCATACGATGTTATTATAAATGGTACAAATAACAGTAAACTTACAATTGATGAGTATATAGATTCACAATATAAGCAAGAGATATTTGACGAGTTTTTAACACCTGCAAGTTTTAACTACAACGGTATAGAGAAGAACGATGGAATGATCTTTGCAAATTTTAGAAGTGACAGAGTAAGAGAGTTAAGTTCAGCAATGGCAAAAAAAGATTTTAATGAATTTGAAACAAAAAATATAAGTATCAATGTTATAACCATGACTCAATATGATAAGAACCTCCCTTTACCTGTATTGTTTCCAAAAGATACACCAAGCGACACACTAAGTGAAGTTATATCAAAAGCAGGTCTTACACAGCTTCATACAGCTGAAACCGAGAAATATGCACACGTAACATTCTTCTTTAACGGTGGTGTTGAGGAGCCCTTCCCTAATGAACAAAGAGTGCTTATACCAAGTCCTAAAGTTGCAACTTATGATATACAGCCCCAGATGTCGGCTCCGGAAGTAAGTAGTGCCGTACAACGAGGTATAGAGGAAGATAAAGACTTTATTGTAGTAAATTTTGCAAACGGTGATATGGTTGGGCATACAGGTGTATATGAAGCAGGAATCAAAGCTGTTGAAGCTGTAGATAAGGAGCTTGGTGTTATTATTGAAAAAGCAAAAGAGAATAATTACAGTATAGTCTTAACAAGTGACCACGGTAACTGTGAGATGATGAAAGATGAAAACGGGAATACATTAACAAACCATACGGTGGGAGATGTATATTGTTTTGTAATCGCAGATGGTATAACAAAGGTAAAAGCGGGAGCGTTGAATAATATCGCACCTACTGTATTGAAATTAATGGATATGGAGATACCTGAAAAGATGGACAATCCATTAGTGTAAAGGATTAATATGGAAAATATGATAAATGATTTAAAAAACATAGATGTTCTAATTGTAGAAGATGGTCAAGATATAAGAGATATAATGTATTCAACACTACATAAGCTATTCAAAAGTACAAGAGTAGCAGTTGACGGTATTGACGGGCTAGAACAATTTAAAGAGAATCAGCCAAATATAGTTTTATCGGATATAAGAATGCCAAACATGTCAGGAAACGATATGGTAGATGAGATGAAAAGTATCAATCCAAATATACCTGTTATCGTAATTACCGGTCACGGCAGATTAATGAAAAAAGATATTAAAGCAGATGCAGTTTTGGAAAAACCAATCAAATTTAATAAACTAGTTGAAGAGATTCATAAACTTATATAAAAATGGCTTCACTTTATATAGATAAATTGATCATTGAACATAATAATGATTCTCTTGTTGATCTTTTTAAAAGTGAAATCAAAGAGTTGGATATAACTTCATCACTTGCTCTTGTAGGACAAAGTGGAAGTGGAAAATCTTTAAGTATGAAAGCTATATTAAATATGCTTCCTTCAAATCTTACTGCTCACTTTAACTTTAGCAGTGATTTTAATCTAACTAAAAAGAATATCGGTTTCATACCCCAAAACCCCTTTACCTCTTTATCACCAATGACAAAAATTTACAAACAGTTTTTTAAAACAGATTTAACGCTATTTGAAAAAAAGGAAATTGACAAGCTTCTTGAACTTGTTGATTTACCATCCCAAATAAAATATAGATTTCCATCAGAATTAAGCGGTGGACAACTTCAAAGGGTAGTTATAGCAATTGCATTAAGTAATAAACCAAAACTTCTACTCCTTGATGAACCGACAACTGCACTTGATACCGACAATAAAAATATTATATTAAAACTGTTAAAAAAACTCCAAAAAGAGTTTGAATTTTTAACTATCTTTATAAGTCACGATATAGACTCTGTTAAAGATCTTTGTGAATACACGGCAGTAATGAAAGATGGTATTTTACAAGAGTATGGAGAGACTAGTCATATTATTAAGAATCCTAAAAACAATTATACCAAAATGCTTTTACTGAGTGATTTTAAAAATAGAGAATTTAGATCATGATAAAAAAAATATCAATTTTGCTATTATTGTTTACAATCGCTGTATTGATATGGCTGCTTATACTTTACTCCCAAATACGATTTAATATAGATGAGATAGTAAACTACGATCCTAAACTTACAACAAGGTTTTACGATAAAAATGGAATACTTTTAGGTAATATATTTGATGATGAACACCGTATATACGTAAAATATGAAAATATACCCCCTAGAATTACAGAAGCTCTAGTAGCAATAGAGGATACAAACTATTTTGAGCATAACGGCGTAAATATTGATGCTATAATAAGAGCACTTATAAAAGATATAAAACAAATGGCATTGGTAGAGGGTGCAAGTACTTTAACACAACAGCTTGTCAAAACAATGATTTTAACACGTGATAAAAAAATAATTAGAAAGATAAAAGAGGTACTTCTTTCTTTAAGGCTTGAAACACTCCTTAGTAAAGAGGAGATACTAGAAAGGTATCTAAACCAAGTCTATTTTGGACATGGTTATTACGGTATAAGAACAGCTGCACTTGGATATTTTCATAAAGAGCTTGACCAGCTTTCTTTAAAAGAGATTGCAATGCTTGTGGGACTTCCAAGAGCTCCAAGTTTTTATGATCCCACAAAAAATTTCAAGTATACACTTATTCGTGCAAATCAAGTTATTAAAAGACTTTATAAATTAGGATGGATAAATAGCAGTGAATATAAAAATGCTATAGACAATATACCAACAGTATACAATGAGTCAAGAACAAAAAACAAAACTCCTTATGTTATAGATTTAGCTATCAAAGAGTTAAAAAAAGATCTGCAAGATCTAAAATACGGTGGATATAAAATAGATCTTACCATTGATATACAAGCTCAGGATATTGCAAGAGATGCTTTAAGATACGGTTATGAAAGAATAAAAAAAAGAGATTTAAATATTGACAATAACAAAAGTACCACACAAACACTAAACGGTGCGATTGTTGTACTTGAAAATAAAACCGGAGCAATAAAGGCAATAGTTGGAGGCGTTGACTATAAAAAATCATCATTTAACAGAGCTACACAAAGTTTGAGACAACCGGGAAGTAGTGTAAAACCGTTTTTATATCAAACTGCATTGAATATTGGATATTCCCCTGCTAGTAATTTAGTTGATATATCAAGAACTTATAACTATAGATCATCTTCAAATCAAAAAAAAATATGGCAGCCTAAAAACTATGAAAAAAACTTTAAGGGGCTTGTTAGTTTAAGATATGCACTTGTACACTCAAGAAACCTAGCAACTATAAATCTTGTTACTGCTATGGGTATTGATGTGGTTCATAGAGAACTAAAAAGATATAACTTTGAAGATATCCCTTATGATCTATCTATAACCCTTGGAAGCTTTGGTATATCACCCCTTGATCTAAGTGAAAAATATTCCGTCTTTTCAAATGGTGGAATAATGGTTAAACCATATTTAATATCGAGTATCACAAATAAATACAACGAAACCGTAACTTTTGAAAAAGAGGAAAATTATATAACATCTGCTGCGCAGGCTTATCTTATGACATCTATTTTAAGTGATGTTGTTAAACAAGGAACGGGACATAGAACAAAAATAAACGGTCTTGAAACAGCCGGTAAAACAGGAACTACAAATAATAATATAGATGCATGGTTCTGTGGATACTCACCTAGCTTACAAACAATCGTCTGGTATGGAAATGACGACAACAAACCTATGAGAAGAACAGAAACAGGTGGACGAACTGCAGGACCCGCATTTAAGTACTTCTATGAAAAATGGCTCGAATTACATCCGGAGATACAAAGAAAATTTGAAGCACCTGAAGGTATTTATGAAAAATATTTCAACGGTAAAAAAGAGGTTTTTACTACTATTTCAGATATACCCTCAGATCAAACAAATATAAAAGAGAATAATAAACAAAAAATAAGATCACAAATAGTTTTCTAACAAATCATATTTATATAAACTAAAAAAGGCAAGGATAAAATCCTTCCCTTTTTTTATATAGCTTAACTTAACTAGCAAGAGTAAGTTGACTTAAACTCAAACGCAGTTGGTCTAGATTCATCAGGCCAAACTTGTGTTTCGAATTTATAATGTTGGTATGCATTTATAAACTCTTGAGTAAATACCGGTTTTAAGAAGTCATTATCTCTGATAAGTGCTTCTAGTGATCCTCTTA
>JAYEMD010000179.1:0-28160 GCA_034717895.1 Campylobacterota bacterium
TTGTGCAATAGAAATTTTCAATTTCGTCCTTGCACATAAATCTCAGTCGTGGATATTAGAATCAACCTCTAAACTAATTAGAGTGAATAGTTTAGATAATTGTACTTATCAACAATTATCAATAGAAAGTAGATAAAAATAAATAACTAAAAAAGTTTTAATTGAAAATTCACTAGAATTATGAATTAAAGTTTTTATAATATAGAAAATAGGATAAACATGAATAATAATATAAATTTTAAAGAATTAGCAGATAAATATCAAACACCGTATTATGTGTACGATTTTGATCATATAACACAACAGTATCAAGAGTTAAAAAGTGCTTTTAAAGCAAGAAAATCGCTTATATCATATGCAGTTAAAGCAAACTCAAATTTAAGCGTGGTTCAACATCTTGCCAAGCAAGGGGCAGGGGCAGATTGTGTAAGCATAGGTGAGGTAAAAAGAGCACTTAAAGTGGGAATACCGAAGTATAAGATAATATTCTCAGGGGTAGGAAAAACTGATGATGAGATCAGGCAAGCTTTGGAGTTTGATATACTGATGATAAATGTAGAAAGCGATGCAGAACTGAACAGAGTTGAACTTATGGCTAAAGAGTTAGGTGTGGAAGCTAGAATATCTATAAGGGTAAATCCTAACGTTGACCCTAAAACACACCCATATATCTCTACAGGATTACATGAAAATAAGTTCGGTGTAGATATCAATACCGCAAAAAGAATGTATATAATGGCTAAAAAAAGTGAAAACCTTGATCCAATAGGTATACACTGTCATATAGGAAGCCAGCTTACGGAATTGGCACCTATAAAAGAAGCTGTGCATATTGTTGCAGATCTTGTAAAAAATATAAAAGCGGCACTTGATATTGAACTAAAGTTCTTTGATGTGGGCGGTGGTCTTGGTATTGTATATGATGATGAGATACTTATAGATACATACGAATATGCACAAACAGTTTTAGAAGCACTGTTTGGACTAGATATCACAGTTGTTTGCGAACCGGGAAGATTTATAGTTGGAAACAGCGGTACTTTTGTAACAAAAGTGTTGTATGAAAAAACAAACGGTAATAAGAGATTTGTTATTGTTGACGGTGCTATGAACGACCTTCTTAGACCTTCACTTTACAATGCATATCATAAAGTTGAAGTTTTAGATAAAATAGAAAATAAAAGTGATTGTAACGTGGTAGGTCCCGTGTGTGAAAGCGGTGATTTTTTTGCTAAAAATATTGATCTGCCGAAAACTGAGCATAATGATCTTATTGCAATATACAGCAGTGGAGCATATGGCTTTACTATGGCAAGCAACTACAATACCAGAGGAAAACCTGCTGAGATAGCGGTTGAAAACGGTGTTGAAAGACTAATAAGAAAAAGAGAAACTTTTGAGGATATAATAGCTTTAGAAGAAGAGTTTTTAAACAATTAAGAAGGATAAATAATGTCAATGGCTAAATCACTGTTAGGAAGAGTAAGAATAAGGACTAAAATAATTGTACCTACAATTTTAGTGTTAGTATTAAGTAATCTAGTATCTACGTTTACTTCCGCCTATAAAATGGATAATCTAGCCAAAAGCAATGCAAAGGCCGCACTTAATCAATTAACTGATTCTATCTTTTTAAATTTACGTACTGCCATGAATACGGGGGATTCTACAATTATTGAAGATGCTGAGAGAAAAAGTCGTGAGGAGATCCAGGGACTTGAAAAGTTTGTAGTAGCTCGTAGTGAAAAAATGATTGAGTTGTTTTCTCCACAGATGAGATACACAACTGACCCTGAGAGATTAGAAGCATTTAGAACTAAAAAAGCAAAGATTGTTGAAAGTTTTGAAGATGGAAAACATGTTATACGATCAATTAAACCGATGATAGCAACAGATGAATGTTTATATTGCCATGTTAATCAGCAAAAAGGTGATGTTATAGGTGTAATGGATCTTACTTTTGATATGAAAGAATCAGATACTATAATTAATTCTACGGTTATAAACCTTATAATTCAGGCAATAATTGTACTGATTATGGTAACAATATTTATGACGGTTTTAATTAGAAAAGCAACAAAGCCGATTGATGTGTTCCAAAAAGGACTAGAGATGTTCTTTAAATATATCAATAAAGAAAATAAAAATGTTGAGCATATTGACGGTTATACAAATGATGAGATAGGTTCTTTGGTTGACAGTGTTAATAATAATATAGATGCAACGGTAGAAGGTGTAAAAAAAGATGAAAAGCTTATAGAGGAGGCAAAAGAGGTTTGTAAACAAGCATCTTTAGGAATTTATGATGTTAAAATAACATCTACTGCACATTCACCTGAACTAAACGAGCTAAAAGAACTTGTAAATGAGTTGATAGGGGCTGTTGGTTACAATGTAAATAGAGTTGTAAAGGTATTGAACTCTTATGACGATAATAACTATACGGATAGGGTAGATTCAAACGGAAGTACTACAGGTACTATGAAAGCCGTATTTGATAAGGTTGATGCATTAGGTATTAGTTTGACACAAAGTGCAAAAACAAATCTTCAAAATGGACAGCAACTACAAAAAGATGCAAATATATTAGAAGATTCGGTATCTAAAATAGAACAATTTATGCAGATGCAATCATCAGAACTTCAAAATAGTGTAGATAAATTATCTTATATTACAAACAATATAAGACAAACTACAGATGATGCCGTATCGATGGCAGAGTATGCACAAAACGTAACAAAATCTGTAGAAAAAGGTCAAAAACTTGCAAATCAAACAACTTCAGAGATGGATGAGATAGCAAATCAGGTAACATTGATAAACGATGCTATTACAATAATCGATCAAATTGCATTTCAAACCAATATTTTATCGTTAAATGCAGCAGTTGAAGCAGCTACCGCAGGTGAAGCAGGCAAAGGTTTTGCAGTAGTAGCTCAAGAGGTTAGAAATCTTGCCAATAGAAGTGCTGATGCTGCAAAAGAGATAAAAGATCTTGTGGAGAGTGCAACACTTAAAGCCAATGAGGGTAAAGCTATATCAGATGATATGAAAAAAGGATATAGTGAATTAAATGAACATATTAATTCAACAATAGAGTTGATACAAAATGTTACACAAGCTTCAAAAGAGCAACAAGGTAGTATTGAGCAGATAAATTCAAATATGAATATCGTAAAAGGTCATACTGAAAAAAGTACACAAATGACACAAGATGCTCTGAATATTGCAAATCAAACAAGCTCTTTAGCACAAACAATTGTAAATGAAGCATCCCAAAAGAAGATTTAAAGGATAGAGGTAAAATATATGAGTAATGAAGCAGGATTAAAAGAGTTAAGAGATACTCTTGATAATATTGATAATCAAGTATTAAAACTTTTAAATCAAAGGATGGAAACAGTTCATAAAGTTGGTGAACTAAAAGCTAAAAGCGGCGGTGCTATCTATAGACCGGAAAGGGAAAAAGCAATAATAGACAGATTATACGATCTGTCAAAACAGGAGGATGGAAGTTTAAATAAAGATGCTATATCAGCTCTGTTCTTAGAGATATTTGCTATTAGCAGAAATCTTGAGTTGCCTGAAAATATAGCTTATCTAGGTCCTGAAGGAAGTTTCACACATCAAGCAGCAGAGAGTAGATTTGGTGCAATGAGTGCATATTTACCTATCGGTTCCATAAAAGGGGTATTTAGAGAAGTATCTAATAAAAAAGCAAAATTCGGCGTGATACCTATAGAAAACAGCAGTAACGGTATAGTAAGCGATACTATTACTTGTCTAAATGATTATAGTTTAAAGATAATTGCTGAAGTGATGGTAGATATACATCATTGTCTGGCAACAACTTGTGACAGTGTAAAAGATATAAAAAGAATTTATTCAAAAGATATTGCATTTGAGCAGTGTCATATATTTTTAGCCGATCTTGGTCTTGATGAGGTGGAGCTGATACCCGTAGAGAGTACCGCAAAAGCAGCAAGACTAGCAAAAAAAGAGAATAATTGTGCAGCTATATGTTCCCATGTGGGAGCAAAGATTTATAATCTTCCGATTTTATTTGAAAATATTGAAGATAAAGGGAACAACAGAACAAGATTCTTAATAGTGTCAGATTTTGATAACGGGCAAAGCGGAGATGATAAAACATCTATTTTAGTACAGTTGTCGAACGAACACGGTGCATTGGTTAGGTTTTTAAATGACTTTGATGAAGCAGGGATAAATCTAACAAAAATAAAGTCACATATAGTTGGGGGTGTATCAACATTCTTTATCGATTTTAACGGTCATAAAGATGATAAGAATGTATCAAAGATATTTAAAAAACATGAAGAAAGTATAAAATTTTTAGGAAGTTATGTAAGGGAAGCAGATGACATTTAACAAAGTATTAAATAATGTAAATATATATGAAGCAGGTAAACCAATAGAACTTGTAGTAAGAGAATACGGTGTGAACAGCAATGATATTATAAAGTTGGCATCAAATGAAAATCCATACGGTACATGTCAAACAGTTGTGGACGCAATAGCCAGAAAAGCTTGCAGTGCACATGTATATCCTGATGACAGTATGTATGAACTTAAAGAAGCTTTGGCAAAAAAGTTTGAAGTTCGTGAAAAAAATATAGTTATAGGAGCCGGATCTGATCAGGTTATAGAGTTTTGTGTTCATGCAAAATGTGACGAAAACTCAAAGGTTCTTATGGCAAAAACAACATTTGCAATGTATGAGATATATGCAAAACAAACAGGAGCAGAGATATTAAAAACTCCTAGTGACGAGCATATATTGGATGAATTTAGGGAACTTTACAAAAAAGAGGGTGCAGATATAATCTTCTTATGTTTACCTAATAATCCTCTTGGTGAATGTTTAGATGCAAAAGATCTATATGAGTTTTTAGAAGAGATAGATGAAAACACACTTGTAGTATTAGACGGAGCATATCAAGAGTATGCAAGGTATAAAGACGGTGCAAAAGAGATAGATGTCTCTGATGTTATATCAAAATATAAAAACGTGATCTATCTTGGGACGTTCTCAAAAGCTTATGCTTTAGGCGGTATGAGAGTTGGATACGGAATCTCAAATGAAAATATTATACAAACTTTACATAAATTAAGACCCCCTTTTAACATAACTACATTATCGCTAGCAGGTGCGATAGAAGCTTTAAAACACGAATATTTTGTAGACGAGTGTATAGAGAAAAACTTTGAACAGATGGGAAGATATGAGGAGTATGCTAATACAAAAGGGTTTAGATATATCCCGTCATATACAAACTTTATAACTATCTACCTTGACGGTTACAGTTCAAAGCAGATATCTCAAAAGTTATTAGAAAAAGGTGTAATAGTAAGGGATATGACAGGATATGGGTTTAATGCAATTAGAATAACTATAGGAACAGAGGAGCAAAATACGAAAGTATTTAAAATCTTAGACAAGGTATTAGAAAAATAGTATCTTATGATTAAAACTTACTACAGTTATGAAGAGTGCCAAAAAGATTGTAAGGTACTTTTAAAACAATTAAAACAATACAATCCGGATGCTATTATTGCAGTAGCAAGAGGTGGTTTGACACTTACTCATCTGTTATCGTATGGACTAGGTATAAGAGAAGTTTATAGTTTAAATTCGGTACACTACGACGATGAAAAAAAACTTGATACTATAGAGATATCAAATATACCTGAATTAAGCAGGTTTAAAAAAGTTGTAGTTATTGACGATATAGTAGACAGCGGAGATACTATAAAAACGGTGATTAGTGAATTAAAATCAAGATTTATAAATACAGATTTTAAATCAGCAGTTATATTTTATAAGCCTGATGCAATAGTACAGCCTGATTTTAAAGTAAAAGAAGCACAAAACTGGATAGATTTTTTCTGGGAAGTGGATTTGGAAAAATAGTAGAATGAATATAAAAGATAAAAATATAGAGCAATTAGAACAAACGGCTGAAGATATTAGAGAAAGGATCATTGAGGTTGTATCTAAAAACGGTGGTCACTTTAGCTCAACTTTAGGGGCAGTGGAACTTACAATAGGTATGCATAAAGTATTTGATGTGGAAAAAGATCCTTTTATTTTTGATGTATCACACCAATGTTACCCTCATAAACTTATAACAGGAAGATGGAACGATTTTGATACTTTAAGGCAATATGGTGGATTAAGCGGCTTTACAAAACCAAAAGAGAGTAGTGCCGATTATTTTGTTGCAGGACACTCATCTACCTCTATATCCTTGGCAGTGGGTGCTGCAAAAGCAAATAAACTTCAAAAAAAAGATAAAGTACCCGTTGTGATGTTAGGTGACGGCTCTATGACGGCAGGTATGGTTTATGAAGCATTAAATGAATTGGGAGATCTTAAACTCCCCGTAGTAATAATACTTAACGACAATGAGATGAGTATCGCAAAACCAATTGGTGCTATCTCTAAACATCTAAGTCGTGCTTTGGCCGGTAAAGGATATCAAAAATTTAAAGATAAAGTTGATAAATTTATTAAAAATAATATGCCGGAGGGTACCACCTATATAGCAAAAAGAGTTGAGGAGAGTTTAAAACTAATAACTCCTGGAATAATTTTTGAAGAGATGGGTATTGATTATATAGGACCCATAGACGGACATAATATTGAAGAGATCATAGATACACTTCAAATAGCTAAAGATATGGGTAAACCTGTAATAGTACATGCAAAAACCGTAAAAGGAAAAGGTTATCAAATAGCTGAAGGTCACCATGAACACTGGCACGGTGTAGGTCCTTTTGATGTTAAAACAGGTGAATTCGTTAAAAAAGAGGGTGATAAAAGTGCCACGGCAGTATTTAGTGATGCTTTGTATGAGTTGGCAAAGAGTGATGAAAAAGTTGTAGGTGTAACAGCAGCTATGCCAAGCGGTACGGGTATGGATAAATTGATGAGGAATTTTCCCGAAAGATTTTGGGATGTTGCAATAGCAGAACAACATGCGGTAACCTCTATGGCGGCAATGGCAAAAGAGGGGTTTAAACCTTTTGTTACAATCTATTCAACATTTTTACAAAGAGGATTTGATCAGATCATACATGATGTATGTTTGATGAATCTACCTGTTACATTTGCAATTGACAGAGCAGGGATAGTTGGAGCTGACGGTGAAACACACCAAGGGCAGTTTGATATATCATTTTTAAGATTTTTACCAAATATGACTCTACTTGCTCCAAGAGATGATGAGACATTAAAATATGCACTGCAGTTTGCGGCAGATTACAATGCCCCATTAGCAGTAAGGTACCCAAGAGGAGCCTTTAAGAAACTTGAATACAAAGCTGAAAAGTTTACACTTGGACGTGCCCAAGTTCTTAAAAAAGGGCAAAGCAATATTGCATTTATCGGATATGGGGCAGGTGTGTCAAGAGCCGTTGAAACTGCCGACCTATACGATAAAGATGTCACAATAGTTGACCTAAGGTTTGTAAAACCTCTTGATAAAAAGCTTTTATCAGAGCTTTCAAAAGAGTGTAATAAGTGGTATATATTCAGTGATTCTCAAAAACAAGGGGGAGTGGGTTCATCTATATTAGAGTTTATAAATGACGAAGATTTAGATGTAAGAGTAAAAACATTTGAATATGGGGATATCTATATCCAACACGGGGAGACAAAACTTTTAGAAGAGTGTTTGGGGATATTGCCAGAGCAATTAGTAGATAAAATAGATTAAAGCCTCGTATAAAACGAGACTTTATTATCTAAAATTATCAAATACCAATGGTGCTTTAAAGTCTAAAGCTCTTAAATGTTTAATAACTTTTTGAAGATCATCCAGATTTTTACCTGTAACTCTTATCTCATCACCCTGATTTGCAGAAGTAACTTTTAGTTTTAGTTGTTTGATCTGGATCTGTATCTCTTTTGCTTCATCTTTTTCGATACTGTCAATTATTTTATATGTAAATTTTCTATTATTGCCGCTGGCATCTTCTGCTTTTAACTCTTCAAGTGCATTAATAGGTACGCCTCTTTTGTTCATTTTAGATATTAATATATCTTTCATTGCATCAATTTTTTGATCACTTCCGCTAAGAAGTATAACCATCTTAGCCGTTTGATTAAGGTCATATTCTTTTGTTATACCTTTAAAATCATACCTGTTATCAACCTCTTTTTGTGCCTGTACGATTGCATTCTTCATCTCCTGCATATCAAGTTTTGCAGATATATCAAAGCTGTGTTCTTTATTTTTTGCCATCGGGTATTCTCCATACTGTTTTTTAATAATTTTATCAGAATTTACAAAAAATTACAATTTTCACAAACATTTAAGTAATATTTTGATAAATTTTTATATTATTAATAGATTATTATAAGAATTGAGTAGCCATGAAAACATATACATTAGAATATCATTCAAAACTACAGCTTGAGCAGTTTATAGAAAAGTGTAATTTATTATCTTATAATAATATACTTGTCCAGATATTTACTTCAATGATCGACAAAGAGGAGATAATAAATCTAAGAAATGAGATATTAAATGAGATACCTTATGCAAAAATAATCGGTGCATCAACATGTGGTGAGATATCTAATAACGGTTCAATCTCAAACAGTACGGTTATATCTTTTTGTACATTTGAAAATACGAAAATTGATGTATCATATGTGGAACATACGGATACAAGTTTTAATATGGGACAATCTCTTATCAATAGTTTCGATAATACTAAAGAAGATCTTAAACTTATAATCTCGTTTGCCGATGGACTTAATACTAATGGAGAGGAGTACCTAAACGGTATATCTTCTATCAACAGTAAGGTAATTGTTGCGGGTGGATTAGCCGGTGATTATGAGAAGTTTACTCAAACATATGTATTTACAGAGGATTTTATAAGTGATAACGGTGCAGTAGCAGCAGCTTTTTACAATAATGATTTAACGGTCTATACTGAATATAGTTTTAATTGGGAGTCAGTTGGAAAAAAACATATTGTAGATAAGTCGGATAAAAATAGAGTGTATAAAATAAACGGTATGACGGCAGTTGATTTTTATAGCTTTTATCTAGGGCAGGATATTGCAGACTTACTGCCTTCAATAGGTATAGAATTTCCTTTAGTTATAAACAGAAACGGTATTAATGTGGCAAGGGCAGTTCTAGCAAAGCATGAGGACGGGAGTTTAACTTTTGCCGGTAATATAAATGAGGGTTCAGAAGTACAATTTGGACACGGTGATGTTCAGATGATTGTAACAAAAGGGTTGGAGACTGTAAAAGATATATTAGATTATCCTGTTGAGTCTATCTTTATATATTCATGTATGGCTAGACGTGCACTCCTTCAGGAAGATATAAATCTTGAGATGCTGCCTCTTCGTGAACTTGCACCCATAAGTGGATTTTTTACATATGGTGAATTTTATCATAACTGTAAAGATGAGATGTGTAAAACACAACTCCTAAATCAAACAATGACCATACTTGGAATATCAGAAAACAATAAAAAAACAACTAATATTTCAGCTAATATTTTTAGTAAAAATCAATCTTCGGTAAATGATGCCAATCTTCACAGACTTCAGGCATTATCCAATCTTTTAGAACAAACTACAAAAGAGTTAGAGGAGTTTAATGATCATCTTTCTTTAAAGGTGCAAGAGGAAGTATCTAAAAATCAAGAAAAAGATGCAATGCTTCAAATGGCACAGACTCAGTCACAGCTAGGGGAGATGATGGAGATGATCATTCATCAGTGGAGACAGCCGATTAGTGCTATCACTTCATCTATTACCTCGGGACAGGTTTATATGCAGCTTGATATGCTTTCAGATGACAAGGTTGAGGATATTTTTAAAAATATTTTAGTATATACGGATCACTTAGATTCTACAATAGAGGATTTTAGAGATCTGTTTAAGTCAAATAAAAAATTTGAAGATATTGCTAATACAGAGCTTATAAATAAATCATTGACAATCATAAATCCTCTTATGGTAAAATCAAATGTAAAACTTATGGAGAACTATAATTCTCAATCTACATTAAATATATCTACAGGTTTAATGATGCAGGTTATATTGAATATTACTAAAAATGCCATAGATATATTACTGGAAAGAAACATTCAAGAACCTGTAATAGAGTTTCGTACTTATGATAAGAACAATAGCTGGGTATTGGAAATAAGAGATAATGGAGGGGGGATACCTAAAGATATCCTCCCGAAAATATTTGACAAAAGGTTTACAACAAAAGGTGCCACTCACGGCACCGGACTAGGACTTGATATGTCAAGAACAATAGTTGAATCGAAACTAAACGGTACATTGAGTGCACATAATGATAAGGGGTGGGCAGTATTTACGATCAAAATACCGGTTTGATCATCGTTTATATACTCTAAAATCTTTATTTTTGATTTTTTGAGAATTTAGCCCTTTGAACGCTTTATCATAAACGTTATTTTTAACAGCAACATATGAACATCTATCTAAGATGTTTATATTTCCCACATCATTTTTATCAAGACCGATACCTGCGGTTAAGGCTCCTAGGATATCTCCTGCTCTTAGTTTTAATTTTTTCCCTCCGCTTATATAAAGTGTAGAGTAGTCGTAATCAAGTTTTACTAAATCTTTATCTTTTAAGGTATTACAA
Source organism: Campylobacterota bacterium (assembly GCA_034717895.1). Lineage (GTDB taxonomy): Bacteria > Campylobacterota > Campylobacteria > Campylobacterales > Arcobacteraceae > JAIOSF01. The sequence continues at coordinate 10,677 of JAYEMD010000179.1, forward strand.
TTTAAAAGTTTGAAATCTTGATCTAAAAACTCATTTAACTGATCCATATACTCTTTATCATTACAGAAGTTTATAGTTTTACCTTTTTTTCCTGCACGGGCAGTTCTTCCTATTCTATGTGTATAAACTTCAAAATTTTCAGGCATATCGTAGTTGATCACCATATCTACATCTTTTATATCAAGACCTCTTGAGGCAACATCTGTTGCAATAAGTATAGGGTAGCTTTTGTTTTCAAACAGTATTAAGGTTTCGTCTCTGTATTTTTGTTCCAAGTCACTGTGAAGTACAAGAGGTTCAATATTGTATTGTTCTTCAAGATAATCGGCAAGTTCGTCACATTGTATCTTTGTATTACAAAATATCATTACACTTTTGAACTGTTTTTCAAAAAGTTTTGGGATCAAAGATGATTTATCACAGTTGGAAATATCGTAAAAAGTCTGCTCTATTGAAGTTTGTTCATGTGTAGACTCAACCTCTATAAACTGAGGATCGTTCATAATCGTATTTGAAAGTTTTTTAATATTATCTTGGTATGTTGCAGAAAAAAGCATAGTTTGTCTGTTTTTAGGTATATAATCTATGATCTCTTTTATATCATCATAAAATCCCATATCAAGCATTCTGTCAGCTTCATCTAGTACAAGTGTATTGATCTGTGCCGGGTCAAAGTTATCTTCACTTAGATGTTTTAGTATTCGTCCCGGAGTCCCTACTAAAATATGAGCTTGGTGTGAGAGTGAGTGTACCTGCGGTTTGTACGGTACTCCACCTGTTAGGGTAAGTATTTTTATATTGTGTTTATATCTTGCAAGATCTCTTAATGTTTTTGCTACCTGGGAGGCAAGCTCTCTTGTGGGGCACAGTATTAAAGACTGGATGGTAAATCTACTTACATCAAGATTATTTACAACCCCAAGCCCAAAAGATACGGTTTTACCGCTTCCTGTTTTAGCCTTTCCTATTATGTCGGTACCTTTTAATATAAAAGGAACAGAGCTTTGTTGAATAGGTGTCATAGATTCATAACCTAAGGAATTTAGATTTGACAAAAGCGGTTTTTCAAGATTTAGTGTTTTAAAGTTATTATCGTTCATGGCACATATTATATCTAAATTATTACAATATATGATTTTTATGAAAAACATATGAGAATAATTTAGGAATTAATATGTATAATAAATTACATAACAAGGAATAGTATGAAAAAAGTATCTATTATAAGTGATCAGATAAAGAATAATACCTACTCTTATACGGGAAAAGGCTCCTTTGAAACCGTAGTAAAAGATAATAAAAAAAAGATTGTTGACTGGCTTGAAGAACTTATCCCTTTACAAAGTCAGATAGAATACCTTAATGAACTAAGCGGACTGGAGTTTCAAAAAAGAAACTATACAAGGATACTGACAAAACTCTTTCCTAAGGAATATACAGAATTTGTATCATTAAATATTTTAGTTCGTGATTCTTCTGTTATATCACAATATTATAGTGATGATTTTAATCTTGTTAATGTTCATAATAAATTAATAGCAAACAAATATTTAAAATATCCGGGAAAGTATGATAAGTATGTTGAGTTTGATATATTTCAAAAGTTTGTTATGTTATATAAGGATGATCTTGTTTCTATAGAGCACAATGATATCCAATCTTTAGAACCTGATGCTTTAAAAGAGGAAGTATCACAGAAGAGGGTTCAAAATAAAGATGAGGAGAAAGATCAAGAGATCCAACCTCAAATACAAGCAGAAAAAGATACAAAAAAAGATACAAACTGGACAAATCTACTTTTAGGAAAACTCAAATGACAAATACAAAAAAATTCACAATATTCGGTAACCCGGTTGAACACTCAAAATCACCGCAAATGCACAATGCAGGATTTGAATTTTTAAAATTAGATTCATTATACAATAAGACACAGTTAGAAGACGGATCGACCATAAAAGATGTTTTTTTATCAAACAATATCCAGGGTGCGAATATAACAGTACCCCATAAAGAGGATGCATATGAAAATGCAGACGAGGTAAGGGGTCTTGCCAAAAGCATAGGTGCAGTTAATACCTACATAAATGAAAACGGTAAAGTTATAGCGTACAACACAGATGCTCCCGGGTTTATGAAAGCAATAGAGGAGTTTGGTGAGATTAAAACAGCTATCATCTTAGGAGCAGGAGGAACGGCAAAAGCAATAGCAGTAGCCTTTAGGGAAAAAGGTATAAAAACAACAGTATTAAACAGAAGTGCAAATCGACTTGAGTTTTTTAAAAATCTCGGCTGTGAAGTATACTCTTGGGAGGAATACCCGATAAACGGAGATGATTTTGAACTGGTAGTAAACTCTACAAGTGCAGGATTAAAAGACGATAACTATCCTGCACCTATAAATATACTTGAACATATACTAAAAAGCGGTAAATACGCAGTAGATTGTATCTATGGAAAAATGACACCTTTTTTAAATAAAGCAAAAGAAAGGGGACTTATCTATAAAGACGGTGAGGATATGCTTTTGTATCAGGGTGTTATAGCCTTTGAGCTGTTTACAGGTACTAAGGCTGATAAACACTTAATAGAAGCTATGAGAAAAGGTTTGAAAGGTTAGTATCTAAAATAGAATAATTGTAATTGTAATTGTTAATGATATAATATTTTTATCTATATGATCTCGCACTCATCATTTGTACACAATTTGCTTTGAATACCGTTACTTCCTCCAAATTCGCTCCAATTTATATTTGGTATAGAGTTTAGACGTTTTTCATACTCCTCTTTAGTTATACCTTCATACGGCATCTGTTTATAAGCTCCTGCATCAGAGTGTGGAAGAAGTGAAACAGACTTAATAATAGGGGCAAATAGAGCAAGCATATGTTCTATTTGAGATCCTTCAGTTTTAGGATCAAAGTATACGGTACAGCTTACCATATTATCACTCCACTCTCTTTGCAGCATAGATAGTAACGAGAACTGCTCCCATGCTGATACTGATGTTGCTTTTCTGGTTTTACCTTGATCTATGGGAAATTCAAATACAGTAGTATTTTGACTATATGTGTCATCTTCATGAGGTATCTTAGACTTTTTAAGCACATCACATATAGCGGAGTCAGTACCTACTCTCATCCTTCTGATTGCATATTGGAATGTGGGGAAGTGCATACCGGAACTTACACCTACAAGTTGACTTATAGTTCCTGATGGTTTGACGGTAGTTACCCTTACAGATGCGGGTACTCCAGCCTGAGCAGCAAGCTTGGTATTTGTTTTTTTTACTATTTTATACCCTTTTCTTAGTCTTCTTGTTAATTCTGCAGCACCAAATTCATCCAGCATATCTGCAACACCTGAAAGGCTTACCCCGATACGGCGGTTTCTTACTACTATTGTATTTGTTTCTGTTCTATGTGTAGGGAGAAGGGCAACCGTAGAGGCATAAAATGTTGCATATTCCAATGCTTCATAAAACTCATCTTCATTTATACATCTTGCTGAAAATACCTCTGCAAGATTACACAGCTCATAGCTTTCAAGAGGGATCTCAGAGCATGGATTTGCAAGCCATGCTTTATCTTCTTTTTGTTCACCGTATCTACCGTACTTTTGAACATTTATCAAGTTCATTATTCCGGGCTCTCCGTTATCTTGTATCCTTTTTGCTATCTTTGGCAGTTTTTGAAACTCCTTACTTTTTGTTAGCACCACAGTATTATTTGACATCCAGCCTATATCCCGTCGTTCGGGGTTTTTTTCATAGTTTTTTAGATCCAAAAATGTCTCATCATCTACAGAGCCCAGTGATATCTCTGCACTTCTTCGAACATTTCCTGCAACGACACATGCACCTATGGCATTGAATATATCAGCTACAGTTCTTGTGGTATCAGTTTCTTTAGAACAAAACCTATCAAGATATTCTTCAATTCTATTATGGAGTTCTTTTAGTGGTCTATACCCGGAGGCAGTACCCCCAAAACCTTTTATGGGTGATCCTGCGGCTCTTATCTTTGAATAGTCAAAGCTAAACCATGAACCACCTTTTGTATAACTTTCTATAAGTAATCTTACTGAAGCCACCCAGCCCTCTCTGCTATCTGGTACTGTAAACTTTATAGCTCTTGATTTATTCGGCTGGTTTACACCTTTACCTTCCCATGAAGTATTGAAACCTACACCTACACCGCACATTAGCATATCCATAGCCCAGTCGGCTGATGCAGATAGGTCTGTAGTATCCACAGCACCGCAATTATTTAATGCAGCACCGCCTCTTTCATATACATACTCTGTCCCCATCACCCATAGTCCACGTCCAGGCGGCAGCCACTTCATATCAAACATAGTTACGGCAAGTTTATGGGCAAATTTCTGCCAATACTCCTCCTTCCATTCAAGACGGTTGGAGATATAGTGCTCTTTTCGTATAGAGATCACACCGTTTATAACACGAATAACAGTATCGCTCCAGTGCTCTTGGGTGCCGTCATTTTTTAGTCTGCTGTAGGTTCGATAGTATGTAGCTTCGCCAAAACCCCCAAAACCAAAACTTGGAGTTTTATTTTTTAATTTGTTGCACAAAGATTCTTTGAGATAAAACCTTTCGTTTATTATATGGTTGGCTGGTTGTTGTTCTAAGCTCATGGTGGTTTCCTAATGTTTTGATAAAGTATTGTATAAGAACAAACACTTTTATTCTTTGATTTTAGTCAAAGAATGATTAAAATTTTATCTAAAATTTTTACTATATTAAAAGTAGATAGTAGTTATACTGTCAAATATTAATATCTTTGGGTTAAAAATGAAAAATATATCAATCTTAGGTACCTCTTCTGATGCGGGAAAGTCAACCATAACATTTGTGGTAGGTAAACTGCTTCAAGATATGGGCTACAGTGTAGCACCTTTTAAGTCACAAAATGTTTCCAACAACTCAAATATAGCAGATGATGGAAGTGAGATAGCTATAGCACAGTATTTTCAGTGTGAGGTGTTAGGTGTAAAGACAAGTTTTCATAACAATCCAATCTTACTTAAAACTGGTAAAAAAAACAGCTCCCATATGATAGTAAAAGGTAAAGCTGTAAAAGATATAGGGGTAAGAGAATACTTTAGAGATATAGATAGACTCAAACCTATAGTAAAAGAGTCATTTGAAAAGTTAGATAAAAAGTATGATCTGGTTGTAGCTGAAGGGGCGGGAAGTCCTGTGGAGTTAAACCTTATGGAAAAAGATCTGTCAAATATTTTTATTGCAGATACCTTTGATACAAAGATCATACTAGTAGCAGATATAGAAAGAAGCGGTGTGTTTGCTTCTATATACGGTACTTATAATTTACTGCCAAAGAGGCTTAGGAAAAATGTAATAGGTGTAATAGTAAATAAGTTTAGAGGTGATATGACTCTTTTTGACAAGGGTGTAAAAATAATAGAGAAGCAGTTTAAGATACCCGTACTTGGAGTGCTCCCATATACCCCTTTAAATCTTGGATTTGAAGATAGCCAGTCACTTATAAACTATACACAAAACAAAGCAAAGCCAAAGATAAAAGCAGCAGTTATCCACTATCCAACTATGAGTAACTATAACGACTTTGAACCGCTGCTTGCAGATAGTGAAATCTATGTGGAGTTTATAAGCGGTAATAAGCCTCTTGATCATTTTGATATAGTTATATTAAGCGGTTCCAAGTCAACTATTGCCGATCTAAGATGGCTAAAAGCTACTGGACTTTTTAAACAGTTAAAAAAAAGAGAGAAACCAATTCTAGGTATCTGCGGCGGATATCAGATGATGTTTAACAATATCATAGATGAAGTTTGTGTTGAGGTTGAAAAAAAGAGTAAGGTAAAAGCTCTTGGGATATTTGATGATGATATAATATTCAAGCAAAAAAAGATCACAAGAAAAGATAAGTTTGATATCTTTGGTTTAGAGGTAAAAGGGTTTGAGATGCATTGCGGTTACTCTAAAAAGTATCCACTTTATGCAAAGAGAGAAAACTTTTACGGTACATTTATCCATGCAGTTTTTGACAACGACAACTTTAGAAACTATCTATTTAAACAGATAATTAGTTCATATAAGGGTTTCAATTACAAAAAATATAAAAAGAAAACCATAAACAACTTTATAGATGAGATGAAAAAACATATAGATATGAAAAAAATAAAAAAGGCGATACTATGATAAAACAAATTACAGATAATACAAAACAAGATCTGGCAGAATTTCTAAGAGGCAAAAGTGCAACTTTTATGTTGGCACTTAGCAACACTGCAACAGCAGATATAGATGGTATAACACAAGCAGGAATACCTGGTAAGATATACCTCACACCTACACTTGACAGCGAGTTTGTAACAACAGGGGAAGTTAGAAGTCTTGGTGATATTGCACAAACCCCAAAAGGGGTACCGACACCCGCTCTTATAACAAGAGCAGTACATCTTCTAAAACCTTTTAAAGCAATAGAGCTTTTAGATTTGGGGTTAAAGGTAAAGCCTGAAGTGAACTATTTTAAACGGCATGATTTTGATATAAAACCTTCCGGAAGCATAGATTGCGGTGCAGCTATAGATGCAAATGAGATATTTCAAAAAGGTGTACAGTTCGGGCAAGAGTATAAATGCCAAAGTGACTATTTGATCTTAGGGGAGAGTGTACCAAGCGGTACAACTACAGCTAAAGCCACAGCCAAAGCTTTAGGATATGATTGTGATGAGTGTTTTAGCAGCAGTTTTAAAGATGTACCAAACGATATACGTGAAACAACAATAAAAAAAGCACTTGATAACTTATCTAAAGACGATGATATCTTTGGATTATTGGGAAAAGTATCAGATAATATGATTGTTTTCAATGCAGGTTTTATACTTGGACTTAACAACAGACTAAAAGTTGTTTTAGCAGGGGGTACTCAGATGGCTGCCGTACTTTTGGTAGTAAACAGTATATTAAAAGTTATGCAAGGTGCCATAGAAACTTCCAATCTGGCATTGTGTACTACAAAATGGGTATCAGAAGATAATAACAGTGATATAAAAAAGCTTTTAGAGATGCTTGACTTTAATATCAATGCTTACTATAGCGACTTTGATTTTTCACTTAGTGATCATCCTGCTTTAAAACTGTACGATGAGGGTGAAGCAAAAGAGGGTGTAGGTGCAGGTGGTGCACTTATGTACGGTATGCTTAATGCTCTTGATAAAAAAGAGATAACCCAAAAAATAGAATCTTTTTTGGGTTAATATTCTTATAATGCCATAGTTGAAAGTTCTATAACTATTTTAACTTTATCACCTACGGCAAAGCCTCCAAGCTCTAGGGCTTTGTTCCATTTTAATCCAAACTCTTTTCTATTTATTTTACCCTCTAGGGTAAAACCTGCTCTTGTATTACCTTCATTATCTTTGATGATACCGTTTACACTTACATCTAGTTTTACTTTTTTTGTAACATCTCTTATTGTTAGAATACCCTCCATTACACCTTCGTCACCGTCCGGAGTGTATTTTGTCATTTTGTATGTTATCTTAGGGTATTTTACAACTTCAAAAAAATCTTCACTTCGTAAGTGATTGTCTCTTTTTGTGATACCCGTATCTATGCTTTTTGCCACAATAGTTGCATCTAATTCTGTAAAGATTTTCTTTTTAAGATCAAACTCTATTTCAGCATCATACTCTTTGAATTTACCCTTAACATTACTGATCATCATATGCTTTATAGAGAAACCAACCTCACTGTGGGAAGAATCAATAACCATCTCGTCCGCCTTAACAAATGACATTATCAGTAAACAGCTTATAACAATTGAATAAAACCTTTTCATACTAGACTCCTTATCTAATTTTATATAAAATAGTAGTATAAGTTTTTTTAATGAGAGCTTATAATAGGAGATTAGCGTATCATAACTAAAGCATTTAGCTTTAGTTGTTTTCAAGTTTTTTTAAACTTCCAAGAATAGTAACTGGTACAAAGAAAAGTGATACTGCATAAGCTATAAGGGTACCACCTATAAGTGCCACTCCAAGTCCTCCAAATACAGCATCGGTAGCAAGAAGTGAGCTGGCAAATACAATAGCAAGAACAGTTAATAATATAGGTTTAGCTCTAGTTGCCGTTGCAACAGCTATAGCTCTTGGGGCATCCATACTCTTCTCTTCCATAAGCTGTTTTGCAAAGTCTATAATAAGAAGTGAGTTTCTTGAGTTTATACCAATAAGACCTATAAAGCCAATAAGAGAGGTGGCAGTTAGATAGAACTTATCAGCTGTTATAAGATCCATAACAAAGTGACCAACTATAACCCCCACTATAGATATAAAACTAGCAAGTACAACAGCACCTGCAAGTGCAAAGTTTTTGTAGTATACAACCATCAGTAAAAATATAAGTACCAAGGCACCTATAAATGCACCGCCTAACTCTATAAAAGTATCAATGGTTACTTTAAGTTCACCGTCAAAAACAATATGAAAAGTTTCACCGCTGTTTGTATCTTTGATCTTTAGATTAAGCATATCTGCTTTTGTAACTTCAAAGTTTTCTCCAAAATTATTTAGTATCATATCTCTTGCATCTAAAAGAGGATATATCTGACTTTCCATATCTGTAGTGGCTATTACGTTTATCATCGGATTTAGGTTTTTAGATGTTAGCGTTGGTTCTTGGTATTGTTCGGTAATAGTTACAAACTCACTTAGTGGGGCCATCATCTCTTTTTGGTTCATAAGTTTAAGATTTGAGAGTTTACTCATCACAGCTTGTTTGTCAAACTCGTTAAACAGCCTGCTGTCATCCAGTCTTAAAAATATAGGTATCTGATTTTGTGCATCTGCTTCATTTACAACACCCACACTCATACCCTCAAATGCAAGATAAAGTATCTTTTTTACCTGCTCTAGACTTACTCCTGATCTTAAAACTTTGTTGTTATTTAAACTAAGTGCATATCTTGTATACGGTTCATCGGCAAGCAGATCTATATCTACTAGAGTATCTTGCTTTTTAAAGATCTCGGCAATTTTATCTGCTATAAGTGATCTGCTTTTAAAGGTATCTCCACCGTAAACTTCTGCAACCACATCAGCAAGTACGGGAGGACCTGCAGGAAGTTCGATAAATTTTATATTTGCATCATTTATGCTGCATTGTTTTTGTATATTTGGTCTTATTCTATGTACCATATTGTAGCTTCTCTCATCTCTATGAGTTGCTCTTTTTGTATTTACCATTATCTCTGCAACATTTTCAGAGTCTTTAAGTACACTTCCTTTTACCATCCCTGCAAAATCAAGAGGAAGACCTTCCCCTAAAAATACAGATATGGCTGTTACGGCATCCTCTTTTTGAAGCTCACTTGCCACACAAGCGGTAACCTCTTTGGTTTGTTTTATAGATGAGCCCTCAGGAAGATCAACATATACGGAAAAGGTATCACTGTCTTTTCCCGGAAGCATCTTGGCTTTTACAAGCTCCAAAGGTATCATATAAACAGAACCCATAAAAAGAAGAAGAGTTATAATAAGAACTTGAACTCTTTTACCTTTATTTATAAGTATATTATGTATTAGAGTTTCTAGTTTATTTGGTATATGGTGACTCATATTATTGCTCCTTCTTTAGAAGTTTCTTTACCAAATAAGGGGTAAAGATATAAGCTACAATAAGCGACATAATCAGTGAAATTGGTACAAATACAGGAAGAGGGTGCATAAACTGACCCATCATCCCGCCCACAAAGAACATAGGGATAAATGTCATCACAATAGCTAGAGTTGCTATATTTGTTGGGTTCCCTATCTCGTTTGTTGCTTCTATAGCTATTTGTTTTAAGCTTTTATCTTTAGAATCATGGGAGTGAAGATGCCTATGGATATTTTCTATAACGATAATAGCCGCATCAACCAAAAGCCCAAGACTAAGAAGAAGTGCAAAAAGGGTGATTCGGTTTATTGTTTCCCCTATTAAGAAACCTACAAAAAGTGTAAGAGCAAGTATCATAGGAACCGTAAGAGATACGATGATAGCTTCTTTTAAGCCAAGGGTAAATACAAGTAAAATAGCTATGATAACTATAGATATAAGAAGGTGAAACACCAGTTCGTTTACCGCATGGTTTGCGGTGTATCCGTCATCTCTTGTTATTACATACCCTATGTTTGATTTTTCTAGATCATCTTTTATCGTATCAAGATATGCAAATATTTTATCGTTTATCACAACAGTATTTGCACCTTTTAGTTTTGAGATAGTTAGTGTTGTCTGCAATATTTCACTATTCTCTTTTGTATATAAAAGTGCTGTTTTATGGTTTTGGATATCATAACCTTTTGTTACTTTTGCAATATCTTTTAGATATATGGCACTTCCCATATATGATGCAACTAGTATATTGTTTAGATCCTCTTCACTCTCTATAGCACTTTCAATACCAAACATAACTATCTCATTGCTTTTTGTACGACCTTTTGCATCGGGAAGTTCAAATGAAAGACCTTTTATAGACTGCATGATCTGTCCTAAAGAGAGGTGATACCCTGAAAGTTTGTTTAGATCAACCTCTACATTGTACTGCTCTTTCTTTTCCCCTTTTAGATCAACAACCGCAACATTTTCTATTTTGTTTATCTTATGACCAAGGCGGCTTATTTTTTTATAAAGTTCTGTTTGGGAGATGGAATCATTCTTAGCATAAAAAGCTATGGTGGCTACTGGTATATCCGTATCTATATCCATGGTTTTTATAATAGGCTGCATAGCACCTTGAGGCATCTGATCCATATTTCTCATAACCTGATCATAAAGTTTAAGATCAGAGTCCGCTTTATCTTCACCTATATAGTACTGAACCTGTATAATACCCACAGACTCCCTGGCAATTGAATATATATTTTCTATCCCCTTGATACCCCTTATTTTTCTCTCAAGCGGTTCTATAATAACTTTTTGTATCTCATCAGCATTGGCTCCGGGCATCGGTACAATTACGGCACCCCCAGCTACTTTTATCTGGGGGTTCTCCTCTCTTGGAGTTAAGTTTAGAGACATATATCCAACGGCAAGTATAAAAAGAGCAAGTATAAGAGTAAGAGGATGCTCTATAAAGTTTTTTGCAAGTTTACCTGCTATATTTTCATCATTGATCCTATATTCTAACTGCTCTATCTCCTCTTCCAAGATATCGCATTGTTGTTTGGTTTGTTTATCCATATCAAATTCCTACTTTAATAAATCAAGTTCATTACTGAACGTGTGTTTCTAAATAAACTTTAGAGTACATCCCCGGATAAACATTTTTTCTGTTTTCAAAAGATATTTTTATGGCAAAGGTATGTGTCATTGGATTTGAACTTGGTATGATAGATTCTATTTTACCTTCCGTTTTTAGATCCATTGAGGGTATCTCTATTAGGGCCTTTTGTCCTATAAAGATATTTTTAAGATCCCCTTCGCTTATTTCAGATTTTATTTTTAAAGACTCAAGATCAGATAATATAAGTGCTGGCATACCTGGTATCGCCATCTCACCTGCTTTTATATTTTTTCTTACTATCACACCGTTATTTGGAGCTTTTATTGTAAGATATTTGTATTGGTTCTCTACCTCTTTTACCTGAGACTTGCTTATGGTTACCATATCTTCAAGGTTTTTTGTCCCAAGTTCTAACTGTTCAACCTCAAACTTTGATACAAACCCTTTTTCTAAAAGCCTTTTAAATCTTTCATAGTTCCTTTTCATTGTTTGGTACTGGTTGTCGTACATCTGTACGGCAAGAAGGGCTTGCTGTTTTTTGCTGTCTATCTCTGTTGAGTCTATAGAGTAAAGAAGCTGCCCTTTTTTTACTATATCCCCCTCATTAACGTTTACAGCTTGGATAAATCCCATAAATCTACTTGTAAGATATTTTTCATTGTCTGATATTACAGTGGCACTTAGTTCTATTTGTTTTGCCAGTGAAATATTTGTAATTACCAATAGTGTTAATAGTATTCTTTTTAACATTATTTGTCCTTTCTTTGTGTCTGTAGGCTTTGCCCCAGTGAAATTTTAAGTTGAGCTGCTGCTAATGTCTGCTCAAATTTAGCAAGTATGGTCTGAGCGTTTGCTTTTTGCTGATTTGCCTGCTGCATTAGAAGATTGCTCATATTAATTAGATGATTTTTATACATCTCCTCAGATTGCAGTAGAACTTCATCGGCAAGATTTTGGGCTTTTATCTTTTGTGTCAGTATTTTATTTTTTGCTTTTAGATTAAGAACATTTTTTTCAACTTCTAATTTAATACCCTCTTTCATATATTCAAAATAGTGCATGGTTTTGTTGTATGCTATTTTTGCTTTTTGCTCTTTTGATCTTGTAACCGCACCGTCAAACAGAGTAAATGATATACCCACAGCTGCCATATAATAGTCTTTGTCAGGAGCATCCAGCACCGTAAATCTTTCATCGTTATAGCCGTACTCTAATTGAGCACCGATCATTGGATATTTTTGTGCACTCTCAAAGTCTATTTTAGCTTCCATTGTTTTTGTATTATGTTTCATCCACTTAAAATCATCTCTGTTTTGTAAAGCATCTTTTTTTAGATTTGCTAAAGAGAGTGTGTCAATATCCACATTTTTAAAGCCCGATACATCTGTGATATTTTTATTGTTTGTTAAAAATTTTAGATATGAAACAGCAAGTTCGAAAGAGTTTTGTGCTTCTATCATTTTTGCATCAACACCAAGGTCGTATACTTTTGCCTGTTTTACATCGATATTGGTAACAATCCCCTCTTTGTATAGTTCATTTGCAAACTCTACAAATGAATTTGTTGCTTTTTTAGCTTTTTTTGTTGCTTTTATAAACTCTTTTGCGGCAACTGCTCCGTTATATGCCTTTAATACTTCCAGTGCCATGTTTTTTTCATCATAGTTATACTTTGCACTTTTTGCAAGTACTTGAAGTTTTGCCATTTTTTGTGCACTTGATAGTTTAAACCCTGTAAAAATTGGTAATTGATAAGTTACTTTGGTCTCAAAATTTGTTCTGTAGTTAGGATTGTTAAGATCTTCAGGTTTCGTTTCAAGCATCTGATCTTGCATAGAGGGGTTATTCATATAGCTGCTAAAAGTGTTAAAATCACCTTCTGACATATTCATCATCTGACCCACACCACCTAAAAACTCACTAAATCCGAAGTCTCTGAATGTTGCATCTTTAGAAGACATTTTCATACCAAATACATATCCCGCATGGTTTGTTCTTACGATATTTTCATTAAAAACTAGTGTTCCGTAGTTATAACCTTTTGCTTCATTTAGTTCAATTTTAGATTTTTCTATATTTAGTTTTTTAGCTTTAAGCTCTTTGTTGTTTGCTAATGTTTGAGTAAGAGATGTTTGAAAATCAATCACATTTGCATATATTAATGCCGGACAAAAGATAGCTAGAAGTTGTTTTTTCATTTTACATTGTCTCCTTGTAACTTAAGAGGTTAAAAAGATTATCGAAATACTCAAGTATATTTTTTTTATTGTCATTTATTAAGAAGAAACCTTCAATAGTCGCAAATATACTTGGTATAAATAAAATAGATTCTTTACATATCTCTTTATTTGATATAGCTTCATTTATAATATCTGTTAAGATATTTGCATATTTTTGTTTTATATTTGTATGATAGGTATCTATCTCTTTTGAAGGGTTGTTAAGATAAATGGCCAAGAACTCTTTGTATATCTTTCTTTGAGTTACAACTTTATCGTTGTCGCTTAGAAAAAGATCAAAAAGTGATATCACTTTTTGTTTGACATTTGATGAGCTTTGAAGATTTTGTTCAAGTCTAGGATCATAATCCTCTTGAAGACATGACATAAGTTCAAAAACTATATCCTCTTTATTTTTAAAGTATTCGTAGATGGTACCTTTCCCTATACCCGCTACTTTTGCTATTTCACTTATTGATATGTTTACAAAACCTTTTTCAATAAATAGATTACATGTAGATTTTGCTATCTTTTTTCGCTTATCTACTTTATCAACTATTTTTGGCATACTACTTCCTTGTTGACCGTTAGTCGGTAATAAAGATAATATTATAATTTTTCTTAATAGTTAATAAAACTGACCAATGGTCAGTTTATGCTATATATGGTTAAGTATTTTAGTAAGATCTTTTTCATCAATTATAATGTTTGCTTCTTTTTTCAGTATATCTTTTGCACAAAAAGCAACTCTTTTATCTGCATGTTCAAACATACTTCGGTCATTTGCTCCATCACCTACAACTAAAGTATTTGCTCTTGTGATACCCAGTATATTTTGTAGTCTTTGGATCATATCACCTTTACTGTAATCAAACATCATATCTCCACCCACAAGTCCCGTAAGTTTTCCGTTTTTATGGTGTAAGACATTTGAGAAGTCCGCATCCAATCCTAGCTTCTCTTTAGCAGGAGATGTTCCGACCCTAAAACCGCCGCTAAAACAAATTACTTTATAACCTCTCTCTTTTAAAGCGGGTACTATCTCTAAAGCCCCAGGCATTAAAGGAAGGTTTTTCCCTATCTGTACAACCTTATCATACTCTAATCCCTCAAGTAGTTCAACTCTTGTGATAAGACTTTCAAAAAAGTCAAGTCTTCCGTTCATCGCCTGCTCTGTTATATGAGCAACTTTTTGTTCTAGTCCAAGTTCTGCAGCAAAAAAATCTATCGTTTCACCGTCCATAAGTGTAGAATCAAAATCAAATACAGCTAATTTCATATGTATAAACCTTTATAATTTTATGATATAATATCGCCATTATATCCAAAGAGAAGTATGAACTTCCTTGAAAAAAGGTTAAACTTAAATGTTCGAAACACTAATCAAAAAGCTTCAAGAAGATAAATATATCACATTAGAAACTACACCCTCTCATGAACCTGTATTTGATAATATTATTGATAAAATAGAACAATACAACTTATATAAAAAAGTAGACGGTTTTAGTACAACAGATAATCCATTGGCAAAACTAAAATATAATGCGATGTTTGCTGCATTAAAACTTCAAGATAGCTTTAATAAACCTGTTATAGCAACTATGAGTATGCGAGATAGAAATAAAATCGCACTTCAAAGTGATCTTTTAGGTGCAAATGATTTTAATGTAAGAGCAGTACTTGCACTTACGGGAGATCCGGCACATATGAGTGACCAGCCCCATACAAAAGGTGTCTTTGAGGGTAACTCAAATATGCTTTTAGAGATTGTAAACTCATTTAATAACGGTATGGACTACGCAGGTAAACCTTTTAAACATCCCCCAAAAGAGATTTTCCCTTTTTCAGTTGTAAACTCATATGCAAAAAATATGAAATCTTTAGAGAAAAAGATGTCTAAAAAGATATTAAACAGAACAAGAGGTATTATTACGCAGCCTGTTTATGATATAAATAATGCAAAAAAACTGTTAGAGTATTTTAACAATGCAAAAAGCGGTTTTGCAGATGAAAGGGCAAAATCACAGTTGATACTTGGTGTATTCCCTATAACGAAACTAAGAACCGCACAGTTCCTGTCTGCACATGTTCCTGGTATATATGTACCTCAAAATTGGCTTGATGCATTAACAAAAGCTTCAAAAATAGGCGAAGAGGAAGAGTATAAAGTAGGAATAGAACTTAGTAAAACTCTTTTAGATTCAATACAAAAGATACATCCAAAAGTACATCTTATGACTGCAAATAAATTTGATGTGGCAAATGAGCTTATAGATTAGTATGGCTAAAAAATACGCAAGTATAGATATAGGACTAAAAAGGATAGGGTGTGCCGTATCTTTTATGTCAGATATTGTAAACCCAAAAGAAGCAATTTTAAGAAAAAATAGAAATCAAGCAGCAAATGACGTGGATGCTTTTTTACAACAGTGGGATATAGATATACTAGTGGTTGGTTATCCCGTATCTAGTGAAGATATGAAAAAAAGAGTTGAGCATTTTGTTAAGCTTTTAAAGTTTGAAGGTAAAATCGTATTTCAAAATGAGAATTTAAGTTCACAAGAAGCAAAAGATATGACAAAAGGTAAGATAAAACATAAAAGAGACGGTAGGATAGACAGTATAGCCGCTCAAATTATCCTTGAGAGATACCTTGCAAGTAATAAAGAAGGTGACAATATATAATGATTGGTGTTGATATTGTTGTTATCTCCCGTGTAAAAAATATGATTGAAAAGTTTGGAGATAAAGCTTTAAAAAGATTTTTAAATGAAGATGAGATATCACTTGCAAAAAATGAGTCAACAGCAGCAGGTTTCTGGGCGGCAAAAGAAGCAGCGAGTAAGGCAATAGGTACGGGGATAGGAAAAGAGTGTGGCTTTTTAGATATAAAAATATCAAAAAGTAAAAGAAATGCTCCTATAATAAAATATAAAAAAAGATTACGAAAGAAATATAAGATAAAAAACTCCTCACTTAGTATCACACACGATGGAGGATATGCAATAGCAGTTGTAGCTATTGAACAATCAAAATGAAAAGAATAATACTAAAAAAAACAATATATCTTTTTACTATGTTATTCATCATCTCCCTTATCTCATTTACGGCAATCAATATGGCACCACACAGTTTTTTTGCAAGCGGTGACCTAAATCCAAATATTACACAAGAGTCGGTTGAACATCTAAAAGAGGTTTACGGACTGGATAAACCATTATATATTCAATTTATATCATGGGTAAAAAATATATCTATGCTTGATTTTGGTATCTCCTTTGCAAGCGGTGCTATGGTAAAAGATGAGATACTAAGTAGAATACCTATTACCCTAACCATAAATATAATAAGCATGGTAGCAATATTTATATTATCACTATATATGGGAATAAAAGCTGCTCTTAACAAGGGTAAACTATTTGATAGGTTTGTTGGACAGCTTTCACTGTTGAGTTTTTCTTTACCCTCCTTTTATTTGGCACTTCTGGGTGTTTTGATATTTTCAGTAACTTGGGAAGTTTTACCAATAGCAGGACTTCATACCAATGGGATAGAGGAGGGGAGTTTAGAGTATTATCTTGATACTGCGTGGCACCTGATACTTCCTATCTCTATAATAATATTTGGAGGTATTGGTAGTTTAACACTATATATTAGATCCTTAACCTTAGAGATATTAAAAAGTGAATATATCTTTTTTGCAAAAGCCAGAGGACTAAATAGTAGAAAAATATTAAGATATTACATACTCCCTAATCTATATCCACCGGTAATTACATTATTAGGGCTAAGTCTTCCGGGAATAATAGGAGGAAGTGTAATATTAGAAACAATATTCAGTATAGACGGAATGGGACTGCTGTTTTTCCAAAGCGCCCTAAGCAGAGACTATCCTGTAATAATGGGGATACTAATAATAAGTGCCTTTTTAACACTTCTAGGGAACATAATAGCAGATCTAATTTTAATAAAATTAAACCCCAATTTTA